>JAPULC010000065.1 GCA_027295305.1 Gammaproteobacteria bacterium | reverse complement strand
TATTCGCACCTGCAGCGCGCTGGGAGATCGAATTCTTCGACGACGGCAACATGGACGTCGAAGTGTTCGAAAGCGTTGGCGAGGTGGAAGGCGACGAAGCCCTGGAGCGGCTGTTCGCAGAAGCAGACGATTGGGACTAGTTCTAGGACTTCTCTACTGCTCCACCAGCCGGCCGTTCTCGTCGCGAACCTCGGGCCCGTTCACCCGCGCACGACCATCGCCGAATTTCGCATCGCGCTCTCTGAGAGTCTCGCGCAGTCCTTTCTCGCGCACGCGCTCGCCCCACGTGAGGGCCGCCGCCGTGTTGTGCCCGCGGACGTCGTTTTCGACTGCCATTCGCTGCAGAGTGCGCGCGCCCATGAGCTCGAGCCCGGTGTTGATGATGCGTTTGTTCGCCGAGAGCAGATCGGGATCGATCAGGGCGAGTCGATCCGCCAGCTGCTCCACTTCCTGTTCCAGAAGGTCTTTTGGAACGGCCTTCAGGACGAGCCCGATCTGCTGTGCTTCGGCGCCGGTCACCGAGTCCCCGGTCAACATCAGTCGCTTGGCCCACTGTGGGCCCACGTGATAGAGCCACATGTTGTTGGGTAGCGCGCCGAGGTCCCGGGCGGGAGGAAAACCGAATACCGCGTCTTCGGCCGCGATGACCATGTCGCACATGAGGGCCACGTCCGTGCCGCCCGCGAGACAATAGCCGTGAACCTGCGCGATGCTTGGCTTGTGCATGTCGAATAACGCCATGCGATAGCGCTGCGCTCGTTCCATCTGCCACGCATCGTCATCCACGGAGCGACCACCGCGATAGCTGTTCTCGTCCGATTGAATTCGCGATACCGGGACCGGACCGCCGCCGCCTCCCAGGTCGTAACCCGAGCAGAAGGCTCGTCCGTTACCCTTGAGAATCACGCAATGCACATCGTTGTTGTTGTCTGCCTCCCACAGAGCCTCGTTGAGCTCGGCCTGGAGCGCCAGCGTCATGGCATTGAGCTTTTCCGGCCGATTGAGTGTGATGCGCGCCCGGCCGTTCTCGACCTCGTAGAGGATATTGTCAAATCCGCCCATGATGCGTTCCCCCTTGGTTGTTGGTCCGGTGGCCCGTTCGAGCCACTTCGACCGCCCAAAGTACAATGCCTGCGCCATGAATGCCAAGGTGGTGCGGGGCGATTCGACCGATTCTGATATAGTTTTCTCAGCGCGCGCCGACCTGTTTCGCCATGCACTGGAACGACAAGGTGCTCGCGCCAGCCTCGATTGATGAGAGAGAACCCAATGAGTCAGCTATTCGACCCGCGCGCCTTTCGCGATACGTTGGGTCAGTTCTGCAGCGGCGTGGTCATTGCAACGGGCTGTGAGAACTCGCAGCCGGCGGGGCTCGCCGCGCAGTCGTTCTCTTCGCTTTCTCTCGATCCGCCCCTCGTGCTGATTTGTCCGGCGAAGACCTCCACCAGCTGGCCAAAGATTCGCGCATCCCGCGCGTTCTGCATCAACATTCTGGGAGATGATCAGAAGCGCGTGTGCGATGTGTTTGCGAAAAGCGGCATCGACAAGTTCGCCGAGCTCAACTGGCGCCTTGGTGCGTCGGGCTCGCCGATCATCGAGGACGTGCTGGCCTATGTCGATTGCGAGCTCGATAGTGAATACGAAGCCGGAGACCACACCATTGCAGTCGGACGGGTACTGGAAGCGCGCATTGTGGATTCGTCTCGAGAGCCGCTGCTGTTTTTCCGTGGGGGCTACGGCAGCTTTGATGCCTTCTCGGATGCCTGAGCTGCCCGACCTCACCATCTATCTCGAGCATTTGAATCGGTGCATTGGCGGCGAGTGCCTCGAGGGCATTCGCCTGGGGAGTCCCTTCGTGCTGAGGACCGTGGAGCCTGCGGTGGATGAGCTCGTTGGCCGCAGGGTCGAGGGGATCGAGCGCCTCGCGAAGCAGATTGTGATCGCCCTCGAGGACGAGCGCTTCATCGTCATTCATCTCATGATCTCGGGACGTCTGCACTGGAAACAGCGTGGTGTCGGCATACCCAAGCGAAATGGATTGGCGGCATTCGACTTCGAGTCGGGAACGTTGACCTTCACCGAGGCGAGCAAGAAGAAGCGCGCCTCGATTCGTCTGGTGAGAGGCCGTGAAGCACTCGCGGAATATGATCCCGGGGGACTGGAAGTGATGACGGCGAGTCTCGAGGAATTCTCGACGGCACTCGCTCAGCACAATCACACGCTCAAGCGAGCGTTGACCGATCAACACATCCTTGCAGGCATAGGCAACGCCTATTCCGACGAGATCCTGTTGCGCGCGCAGCTCTCGCCGTTCAAGCATGTGAAGAGCCTCGACGAGGAAGAGCTTCGACGTCTGTGGGAAGCGTGTCGGGCGACCCTCGAGAACTGGATCGGGATACTGAGAGACAGGGCAGGGAACAGATTTCCGGAGAAGGTAACGGCGTTTCATCCCGAGATGGCAGTCCACGGTAAGTATCGCGAGCCTTGTCCGGTGTGCGCGAGCCCGGTGCAACGAATCGTCTACGCGGAAAACGAGGCGAACTATTGCGCGCGTTGTCAGACGGGTGGGCGCGTGCTTGCAGATCGATCACTTTCGAAGCTGCTGAAGGCTGGTTGGCCGAAGAGGATCGAGGAGCTGGAGTAGCAGCGCGATATCGGGCCACGGTGGTGTGGTAGAAGAAATGCCGGGACGGCGAATTTTTGGACAAGAACCAGCTAGCCTGCGTTTTCCTCTCCCTGACGAAGCTCGGTGGACGAGACGTCGACGCGAAAAGGATGCGGCAGCGTATCGCAGATCGCGCTGAGCTCGTGAGGCAGCTCGAGATCTTCCAGACTGACGAATCGCTCTCCGATCTTCCTTGCGAACACGATGAATCGGCAGCCATGTGCGACGATTGCCTCGATGGCACGATTGCGCCTGTCTTCGTCGCCATCGTAGTAGCGCGATTCACCGATACGGACGAGGGTGTCGGTGCCGACGATGAACGACGCGCCAGGAAATACCTCGCTCTTCTCCACGAACGTCGGGGTGGCGGTCAGCCACACGGTCGCGCCAGTAGGGAACTGTTGGGTGCGGCTGCGCAAGTCCGCGTAGTCGAGCGTTGGCTTGTCGACGTTGTGGATACAGAGCTCGTACTCCACCGGCATCCCGAGATGGCGCTGCGCGAGCTCCGCCATGCGTCGATGACCTTCATGGTAAGGATTGAAAGAGCCGGGAAAGATGATGCGACGTTCCCTCTTCGGGGGCGGCGGATGTGTAACCGCTGACAGCTCGCCGCTCAGGAGTCCATGCCAGTGGGGCTCTGCATCGTGGCGTTGAAAATCGATCTTCTCATTTGCGCGGAGTGCGAGAGGCAACGAATCCTCGATCCCTGCGCCTTCCGCGAGGGCACGCAAGATCAGATCCACTGCGAGCGCCTCTTCTTTCTGTCGCGATCGAGCGTCTTTCTCGAGAGTCAATGACCAGCTCAACGTGCTCGCCAGGGTCTGCACGGCGATGTGCATTCGATGATCGCCGCGTTTCGGATCCAGCGTTCTGAGACTCGCGCTCGCCCCGAGTCCGAATACGTCGTTGGCGGGCGCGTCTGTGAGGGTCTGCGCACGTCGAAAGGCGGCCATGGCCATCGCCCTTGCCGTCGCGACATGACAGGCCTGGTCGGGCACGCCTCCGAGAAGAGCGGCCAGCGATGCCTCCGAATACGGCACTATGGCCTCTAGCACGCTGGAGGATGCGCCAGGCACCTGAAGAAGCTCGACGATGGCCCCTGAACCGCCGCCGGTAATGGCAAGCACCCCCTGGAACGGCGAGGCGTGTAGACGTTGAACCAATGTTCTGCGTGGTGTCATATCCGTCGTGAGTCATTCCCACGCCTCATGGAATTGCATCGCTCGCCAAGCCTTGGAGAAGTATACATTTGCCGGCTGCTCGGATGACCATGGAAACCTTTCTCGTCGTCAAATGGATTCACGTGACCGCCGCGTTCGTGTCGGTTGGCGGATTCGTCCTGCGGGGCGTCTGGATGCTCGAGAACTCGCCGCTCTTCAGTCGCAGGTGGGTGCGCATCGCACCGCACGTCGTGGACACCGTTCTGCTCGCGAGCGCGATCGCGCTCGCGGCGATGCTCCATCAGTATCCGTTCTTCCATCATTGGCTTACTGCGAAGCTATTGGCGCTGCTTGCCTACATCGGACTCGGCATGATCGCATTTCGGTTTGCTGAGAGTCGCCGCCTTCGGTTGCTGGCTTTCTCGGGAGCCATCGTGGCGGCTGCCTACATCTTGAGCGTCGCCTACTTCAAGAGCCCGTTGGGTCCCATTGGATGAGGGCGTTCTTCGCTGCGTTTCCGAAGTCCGATGACCTTCATCGGATCGAGTCGTTGACACGAGAGGTTGGTGCCGCGAGGCCGTCGCGGGGCATCCGCTGGGTGTCCGTCGAGAATTGTCACGTCACGCTGAGATTCATGGGCACCATCGATACTGCCGAGGTGTCGGCGCTTGCCGAACTGACTCGGGATGTGCTCGCTCAGCGGAGACCTGTGGCGTGCACCGCTACCGCGATGGCACTGTGGCCATCCGCACGGCGCCCGCGGGTGCTCGTGTTGACCCTCGATTCGGATGGGCACCTCGAGGCGCTCGCCGAGCGCCTGAACACGGCTTTGATGGGCGCAGGGTTCGGCGGACCCGACAAGCCCTTTCGGGCGCATCTCACGCTTGCGAGGCTCGCGCGTGCAAAGATCCAATTGCCGGATGAGCCAATGAGCCTTGCGCTCGAGTTCTCGCGTATAGGTCTGTTCGAGAGCGTGACGCGCCCGGAAGGAGCCGTGTACCGTCAGGTGTTCGCGTCGCGGGCGCACGGTGGGACCGTGCGCTAACGGTTGAAACTTGTGCCGTGTGCGATGTCCAGGTCAGCATTTCAGTGAAAGGAGAGAAGAAGATATGAAACCGCTTGGCGTGATCGCATGCATGGCGCTGGCGATGTTGGTCAGCGCGGAGACATCCGCCGAGCCGCAACGTTTTGCCATGGACACGAGTCACTCGCGCATCGTCTTCTCCATCAGTCACTTTGGTTATTCCATGCTCCCGGGGATCTTCGGGGAATTCGATGCAGAGCTGCTCTACGATCACGAAACGCCATCGACGAGCCACCTCTCGGTCACCATTCAGGCCGCCAGTGTCGACATGTTTCACGAGCGCTTGAACAATCATCTGAAGGCAGATGGCTTTTCCAACGGGCCGAATGGGTGATGATGCGAAACAGCGCCGAGCGCTACGGCGCGGTTGCGCAGCTTCTTCACTGGCTGGTGATGGTGTTGATCGTGGTGCAATTCGTGCTCGGCAAACTGGCCGAGTGGGCGGGCGAGCGGGGCGGTCCCGCAGGGCTGATGGAACAGTTCGCGCTGCTCACTCGGCACAAATCGTTTGGCATCACCATTCTCACCCTCGCCGTCGTGAGGCTCGTGTGGCGCGCAATCTCCCCTCCCCCCGCGTTGCCGGACGCGATGGCCCGCACGGAGAGGATGTTGGCTAAATCCGTGCATTGGATGTTCTACGTGCTGTTGCTCTTCATGCCCCTCACGGGCTGGCTGATGTCCTCGGCCGCGAACTTTCCGACGAGTTATTTCGGCCTCTTCACATTGCCGGACGTGGTGGGCCCGGATGACGGGCTGAAGGAGACTTTCGAGGCGGTTCATCATCTCGGCGCCGATGCGCTGTTGCTGCTCGTCGTCCTCCACGTTGCGGCGACGCTGAAGCATCACTTCTGGGACGGTGACAACGTGCTCCTTCGCATGCTGCCGTTTACGACGCTGCGAGGGGCAGGCCGACCCGAGGAACGTCGGTGAGCGCGCGATTATCCCTCGTTCCTTTGCCGAGGGTGCTGCTGAGCATCCAATGCGTTGTGCTGAGCGTGTACTCCTGCCTTGCGTTTGCCGAGGAAGTCGACGAATGGCGGATCGTCAGGGGGGAAAGCACCATCCGCTTTGTCGCAACACAAGCAGGGGCCGAGTTCGAAGGCGGGTTCGACGAATTCGAAGCGCAGATCCGCTTCGATCCTCTCGATCTCGAGCACAGCTCGGCGCGGGTGGAGATCGGTGTGGCATCGATCAACACCCAGAGTCCCGATCGCGACGAGGTGCTGCGCTCGGCGGAGTGGTTCCATCCCGCACGTTGGCCGCAGGCGATGTTTCGGACCACCGAGATTCACGAGGCCGTTGACGGCGCTCTGGACGAATACGAGGCGCTAGCCCAGCTAACGATCCGGGGCGTGACGAAGGACGTCGTATTCACGTTCGCGCTCGTCGGCAACGCTCGGCTGGACGGGCGATTGACCATCAAACGGTTGGAATTCGGACTCGGTGAGGGGGAGTGGGCGGACACCGCGTGGGTCGGCGATGAGGTGAGTGTGCTGGTGCGCGTAGTCAGGGATCTCGATACAGGCGATTGAATCGGGTCTTGCGCTTCTCATCGACTCGCAACGGCGCGCGTTGCGGTGGGCTCACGACCTGGGTTTCGTCGTCGGCCACCTCGGGCGCCTCCCGCGAGGAATATCCGATATCCGACCGTGAGGCGGCGACCACCCAGGCATCCGGAAATGCGTGACGCAGGCTTGTGCCGCGATCGTTGGCGATGTCCCTCGAGTCGAAGGGGCCGGCCGCTACGCGGTAAAGGTCGCTGCCATTCGCTGCGATGGCCACGAGGATCTCCACGGGCTCGACGATCTCCGTGGCGGACTGCGATATGAATTGCTCCGCCATGTCGCGTTGCTGAAAGCTCGCGACCACGAGCCAATAGCGGCCATCCGTGGCCGCGGACGCAACGCTCGCGCACACGAGTAACGCGATCAATGCAGAGGGCCTGTACATCTATCTAGGGCGTTCCGACAGCAAACCGTTGATCATACACCATGGTCCTGCGGGACCTTGCGCGGGGAAGTGGTGGGGCGACCGCGAGTACGCATGCGATGGCATCTTGCTTTGAGGATTGCTGACCTGCGTTTTTTTGCCGTTTGATCTCGAGGAATTATCTATGCGCTATGGGGCCTGGGTGGCCGTTCTGGCCTTGTGCTTGTCGATTCAGGCGGGAGCCGGGGAGCTGGAGGGCGAAGTGAGCGAGCTGCGACGCCAAGTCGCGCTTCTCACGGCTCGATTGGATGACCTGGAGCGAGGGGAGGTGTCGCCGGTGCGTGAGGCAGCGGTGAGCGCCGTGCCGCGGAAGGCTTCCGGCGACGGGCGAATCAGGATCAAAGGTGATTTCCGGTACCGTCACGACTACATCGACGTCGAAGGGCTGTCGACTCGCAACCGTCAGCGCGTGCGCGCCCGGATCGGGGTGCTGGCCGACGTGCGCGAGGACGTGCAGGCAGGCCTACAGCTCGCGTCCGGACCTTCGTCCCCTCGGACCACGAACCAGACCCTGGGCAACGCTGCCTCGACGAAGGACATCGGGCTGGATCTCGCCTATGTGACCTGGCAGTCGCCGATCGTCGGGCTCGCGTTCACCGGCGGTAAGTTCAAGAATCCTCTTCATCGCCCGGCCCCGCTGGTCTGGGATTCCGACGTCAACCCGGAGGGGATTGCGGTCCACTACGGACGGGGCGAGTTCTTCGCAACCGCGATGGCGTTCTGGACGGTCGAACGCTCTTCCGCGGACGATTCCTTCATGATCGGTGGGCAACTAGGCTGGCAACACGCGTTCGACGGCGGGCCGGAAGTCCTCCTGGGGACGAGCTTCTACGAATACACCGACATCAAGGGCGCGACGCCGCTGTTCGATGGCAATCCCCGTGGAAACAGCGTCGATGCAGCCGGGAACTATCTGTTCGACTTCCGCCAGCTCGAGGTGTTCGGGGAAGTCGACCTCGGCAGCGTTGGGGTGCCGCTATCGCTGTTCGGCCAGTATGTGAAAAACACCGAAGCCGGTTCTCTCGACCAGGCGTTTGCAGTGGGCGCTCGTGGGTCGCCCCTGGAACGCCTGGCGCTCGCATACACCTATCGGGATGTGGACGCGGATGCGGTGCTCGGCATCTTCACCGACTCGGATTTTGGGGTTGGATTCACGGACGTGAGCGGGCACACGTTCGAATCGAGCGTCGACATCACCGATGGCGTCGCGGTGAAGCTGACCTATTTCAAGTCCGAGACCGGCGACAGCACGGGCAGCGGAACCGACGTCGACCGGGTGTTTCTCGATTTCACCTTCAAGTATTGAACGGCGGGAAGGGACCGGCACTGGGTGTGTTGTGCCTCGTGGCCGGTCCCGACGCCTATCGCCACTCTGTGGGAAACCCGTTAACATGCGGGGCTCTGGAAATTCTAGGGGGTGAGGGGTTGCAGCTGTGCAGCCGGAACGCATTCACCCAGGTTTAGTGCAAGGGAGAGAGCTTTTATGCGTGACGTAGTCGTTGTAGACAGTGTCCGGACCGGCCTCGCCAAGGCGTTTCGGGGTAGCTTCAACCTAAGCCGCTCCGACGATCAACTGGCGCATCTGATCAACGCGCTCCTGGAGCGGAATCCCAAAGTCTCGCCGGAAGAGGTGGAAGACGTGGTGACGGGTTCTGCAAACCACACCGGCGAGCAGGACGGCAATCTCGCGCGTCTGGCGGTGGTCTTGTCCGACTTGCCGATCACCACGGCGGGCATGAGCATCAATCGCTTCTGCTCCTCGGGGCTGCAATCCATCGCGATCGCCGCCAATCAGATCGCCAGTGGGCAAAGCGAAGTGGCCATCGCCGGCGGCGTGGATTCCATCTCCATGGGGCAGCGTCAACAGCCGGGTAAGTCCAAGCGCAATGAGCGCCTGCTGGACGAGAAGCCCGAAATCTTCATGGCCATGGGCAACACCGCGGAAGTGGTGGCCCGGCGCTACCAGGTCACTCGCGAGATGCAGGATGAGTTCGCGCTGCTGAGCCAGCAGCGCTACGCCGCAGCGCAGAGCTCGGGGATCCTCGACGACGAGATCGTGCCGATGAAGGTCACGATGAAGAAGGTGGACAAGGAGACGGGTGAAGAGACCATGGAAGAGGTCGTGGTGGATCGCGACGAGTGCAACCGCCCCAGTACCACCCTGGAAGGTCTGGCAGCTCTGAAGCCGGTGTTCGAGGACGACGGCACCGTCACCGCCGGCAACGCATCGCAGCTGTCCGACGGCGCGTCGATGACTCTGGTCATGAGCGCAGAGCGGGCCGAGCAGCTCGGCATCGAACCGATGGGCATCTTCCGAGGATTCACCGTGGCGGCGTGCGAGCCCGACGAGATGGGCATCGGCCCGGTTTTCGCAATTCCGCGCTTGTTGAAGAATGCAGGGGTGAAGCAGGATGACATTGATCTGTGGGAGCTGAACGAAGCGTTCGCCTCGCAGTGCCGTTACTGCCGCGATTCCCTGCACATCGATCCCGACAAGTACAACGTGAACGGCGGCGCCATCAGCATCGGCCATCCCTTCGGGATGACGGGCTCACGCCTCACCGGCCACGTCCTTCGCGAGCTGGAGCGACGCAACCAGAAATACGGCGTCGTGACCATGTGCATCGGCGGTGGCCAGGGTGCGGCGGGTCTGTTCGAGCGCGTCTGACCGGCGGTGTCGCCGCCGCTCATCGAGGGAGTAGAGACGATAGCAGCCATTGCTAAAACAGAGGGCGGCCCTTGGGCCGCCCTGCTTTCATGCAACAAAATGTTACGAATTGGCGGCTCGAATGAAATGACCGGGAAACCCCTTGGGTTCACACTTCCCGGACCATTATGACCGTCTGGATCCGAATGAGGACCTTGGGTTCTATTCTGGTGTTGGTGTGCTTCGCCGCCAGCGGCGCGTTACAGGCCATCGAGCCGGTGGCCTATTTCGATCTCAGCGACGAGCAGCTTCAAGTGTTGGTGCAACGCTGGGAGACGTTGGACGTCGACGAGAGGCGGGCCGTCGCAACGGAGATCAATCGTCGCACCCGTTCGGAACGTTCGCCCGTGCGCATCGAGGGCGAACGCCGCTACGGCTATCGTGTTCGCCGGCCGGATGGCTCGGTGGTGAGTATCGAGCGGCGGCAGAAGATCATTCGTTACGTGGATCCCGATCAACCGTACGGCGTCGGTTTCGAGGAGCGCGTTGGCTCCGATAGCGAGCCTGCTTCACCCTTGGAGCAGGTCAATCATCAAACCACCACTCCACCATGAGCACCCCTTCGCGCCTGCTCGTCGTTGACGATGATGCAGAGCTACGCGAGCTGATAGATCAATATCTATCTGGCCAGGGCTTCGAGGTCGAGACCGTGGAGGATGGTGTGGCAATGGACGAGCGACTGGCTGTAGCGCAATTCGATCTGATCATTCTCGATCTGATGCTGCCCGGCGAGGACGGTCTCTCGATTGCCAAACGCCTGAAGTCCGATGCCGACATTCCCATCGTCATCCTGTCGGCACAGGGTGATGACGTGGATCGAATCGTTGGCTTGGAGGTTGGGGCCGACGACTATCTGCCGAAGCCCTTCAACCCGCGGGAGCTGCTGGCGCGTATTCGCGCGGTGCTCAGACGCACCGCAGGTCAACCCCGCACCTCCGAGGTCGGCGATGAGCGATTCCGATTTGGCACCTACACCCTCGACGTTCCGGCTCACCGGCTGACCCGGGGCGATGAGGTGATCGCACTGACATCGGGCGAGTTCGATCTGCTTCTCGTTCTGGTGCGTCATCCCAACCGCGTGTTGGATCGGGATCGGATTCTCGACCTCCTCACCGGCGCTGAGCGCTCGCCCTTCGATCGCAGCATCGATGTTCGCGTCACCCGCCTGCGAAGCAAGATCGAGGTCGACCCGTCCAATCCCAAATACATTAAAACCGTGTGGGGCAAGGGCTACATGTTCTGTCCCGACAGCGCACGCTCCACCGCCCAGGCATAGCCTCCCTTGGCGGCCCCTGCTTCGCTCTTTGTCAGAACGAGTCTCGCGCTTGGAGTGAGCGCGATCGCCATCGTCATTACCACGGTGTTGGCACTCAACGTCTTCGTAGTCGACCCCATCGACGAGAGCTCCGCCGACGATGTGGCCGCGCTTCTCGTATTGTCTGCTCAGACCTGGGTGGAGCTTCCTCCGGAGGCGCGGCCTTATTTCGAGTTGGAGCTTGCAGAGCGTCACGACCTGATCATATCGAGCGACTCCCGGAATCTGCCGCTGTTGGCGGCGGGCGATTCATTTCTCGACACGCTGAGAGGCAAGCTGTCGGAAAGGCTCGGTGGCGAGGCGAGCCTGCACGTGGGGGACGAGCTGGTGTGGGCAGACATCCCCATGGGAGGCCATCAGCTGCAGATTGGCCTGGCGGCGAACCGGCGCGACGTGCAGCCGATCTACGTCGGTCTCACCATCTTTGGCATCGGCGCCACCATCGTGTTCGTCACGTCGTTTCTCGTGGTGCAGAGAATCACGCGCCCGCTGGTAGATGTGGCGGCGTCGGCGGCGACGTTTCGTGGGGGTGTGGAATTCTCCAGGCTCCCAGAGAGCGGACCGACCGAGCTCGTCACTCTCGCTAAGAGTTTCAACACCATGGCGAAGGAGATCAGTGAGCTTCTGACCAATCGCACCACGTTACTCGCGGGCATTTCCCACGATCTGCGTACACCGCTTGCGAGGATGCGACTCGCGGTCGAGCTTCTCCCCGAGGGTGTCGACCCCAAGCTGAAGCGGCGTCTCGAGCGCAATCTGGAGGAGATGGACGCACTGCTCAGCCAAGCGCTGCAGTTCGCGCGCGGGCTTTCGAGCGAGAGCCTGGAGGAGACGGAACTGCACCACCATCTGGAGGAGTTCGCGCGTCGCGAGGACGTTTCACTCACGTGGACGGGACCGCAATCCGTGTGTGCGACCATTGCTCCTGGGGCTCTTCAACGGGTCCTGGACAATCTCGTGCACAACGCGCGGCATCACGGCCGCACCCCCGATGTGGAAATCCGCACGGAGGTGAACGCTGCCAGCCTGGTCATCCATGTGCTGGATCGGGGAAAGGGCATTCCAGTGGATGCTCGCGATCGGGTGTTCCAACCCTTCTACCGGTTAGAGGCATCGAGAAGCCATTCCACCGGTGGCAGTGGTCTCGGGCTGGCCATCGTGCGACAGCTCTGTCAGGCGCAGGGATGGACGGTTGAGATTGGCGACAGGGCAGAAGGCGGCGCGGACGTCGCGCTGACTATACCTTTGGCGCAGCCGTCCGGGCAGACCACACCGGGGCTGTAACAAAATGACACAAATTGATCGGGTTGTTGAAATTGACAGGTAACAGACTTGGGTGATGATCCATCGCTGAAGATTGGTCTGCAAAGGTCGGTCTTCTTCCCATGAGGCAATCTCTATCCCCTTGAGACCTAATTTTTGAGGTCAGGTTGCCCGCCGAACCGCAAGGTTCAGCGGGCACTTTTTTTTGGGGAACGAAGTCGCAGCCCGCCCGCAATTTATTCAACTTATTGACCCAATCGTCGTGATGTGCAAAAACGAGGAGTGTGGATGAGCTGAGTCCTTCTCGGTGTCTGCCGAAATGCGCGCATCGTACGGGACCCAAGCTCGGATCAGGGGTCGATTTGCCGAGGGGGAATCCATGAGCAGCCCGGTGAAGATACTGTTGAGTGTGGTCGGCGCCGCGCTCGCGATCATGGTGGTGGCGGTGGTCGTCATCGGAATGAATCTCAACGAGGGGGTGAAACGCGCCATCGAACGCTATGGTCCGGAAGTCATCGGCACCGGTGTGCACGTGGACGATGTCAGCATCTCGCTGTTCGATGGTGAGGGGGAGCTCTTCGGTCTGAGAATCGACAACCCTCCCGGCTTCACCAAACCTCACGCACTGGTGGTCGATCGCTTGAAGGTTGCAGTGGACCTGGGCTCCACAAGCACGGATATCCTCGTGCTGAACGAGCTGACGATCGACTCACCCGTGGTCTATGCCGAGCAGATCGGCGGCAGGAATAATCTGGCTGTCCTCTCCGACAATCTAGAGCAGGCGGCGGGTACCAAGAGCTCGGCGCAGACGGAGCCATCGGCGAGTGAGCTCGAGGTCGTGATACGGCACTTCGCCATGCGGAACCCCCGCGCGGTACTGAGCACGCGTCTGGTGGGAGAGCTGACGGTGGAGCTCGCCGACGTCGAGCTCGAGAACGTGGGCGAAGGAGGGGGCCTCAGTTTGCCTGAGTTCCTGCAGCAGGTCCTGGGTCCCATCACTGCGGGCGTTGCGAAGGCAACATCAAAGGCCGGGGCCGGTCAGGTTCGTGAGGTGGGAGAAGAGGCGACCGAGAAGGCACGGGGTCTGCTGAATCGGTTCAAACGCGACTAACGCGACCTGCGCCTTCGCCGCAGGCTAGACCCGTCGGTTGGTTTTCGTCGATACTCAGATGTCCTTGTGGTGACAGGATTGGGCGCTGCGGGGGAAGTACAGAAATGAGGGGGGAATATGGCAACCGAGAAATTTCCCATCGAGGCAGGGCACATCATGATGTTTGCCCGCTCCGTGGGTGACGATAACCAGATCTACTACGACGACGAGTACGCCAAGAGCACCGAGGTGGGCGTGACCATCGCGCCACCCACCTTCGTCCAGGCGAGTGCGCAGTTCGATCCCGATTACTTCCTGCGTCCCAAGATCGGTCAGCCGTGGTTCGGCTCCGGGAAGGAGCCCACCGGCGTCAGCCGTGAAGGTGGCGGCGGGGGCGGCGGAGGCGGAGGAGGTGGTGGCCTGCACGCCGAGCAGCACTATGAATATCATCGCCATCCGCGAGTCGGTGACGTCCTGACAGCCACCACCCGGCCCGGAGAGACCTGGGAGAAAGAGGGGCGCCGGGCCGGCAAGCTGGTGTTCTCGGAGAGCATCACCGAATACCGCGATCAGAATGGCGAGCTGGTGGTCACAGCACGTAGCGTGGGTGTGCGAACCGAGCGGCCCGTGGACCAGGAGGCATAGCCATGGCACTCAAAGCAAGTGAATTGAAGACCGGCGACACCTACACCGAGCGGGTGGTGGAAGATCTGAAGCGCACTCAGATCGTGCAGTACGCGGGATCCTCGGGCGACTACAACCCACTGCATTCCGATGAGATCTTCGCCACCAAGGTCGCCGGATATCCCACCGTCTTTGCCCACGGGATGTTGAGCATGGGCATGACGGGGAAGATGCTTACGAACTATGTGGGTGACGGGCGGCTCAAGAAATTCGGGGTGCGTTTCACAAGCCAGGTGTTTCCCGGCGATACGCTGGATTCAACTGCCACGGTCGAGGCGATTCGCGAGGAGGGGGGCGAACACCTGGTAGATCTTGCGGTCTCCACGGTCAATCAGGAAGGAAGAGAGGTGGTGCGTGGAAGCGCCACCGCTAGAATCGATCCCTGAAGCTCGAATCAGAAGAAGCTCGAATGAAAACGCCGGGCACCCTGTCCGGCGTTTTTCGCACCCCGCCGCACTCCCTCCCTGCATCACTTCAGTTCGGCTAGCGCTTCGAAGTACTTCAGTGCTTCGGGATTGGCCAACGCGTCGATGTTTTGGACGGGTTCCCCGTGGATGACGTTGCGCACTGCGATCTCCACCAGCTTGCCACTGCGAGTTCGCGGTAGATCGGGGACCTGAATGATGAGATCCGGAACGTGGCGAGGGCTCGTATTGCCGCGAATGGTGGTTCGAATTTCATCGCTCAGCGACTCATCGAGGATAAGACCTTCACGCAGCTTGACGAACAGAACCATGCGGACGTCGTCTTGCCAGTTCTGGGCGACTGCCAACGATTCCATGATGGCGTCGAGCGTCTCGACCTGTCGGTAAATCTCCGCGGTGCCAATGCGTACACCACCGCGATTGAGTACGGCATCGGAGCGACCGTGAATGATGATTCCGCCGTGCTCGGTATATTCACCGAAGTCTCCGTGATGCCACACACCCTCATATTTGGAGAAATATGCAGCGTGATACTTCTCACCCTCGGGGTCGTTCCAGAATCCGACGGGCATCGACGGAAACGGCTGTGTGCAGACCAGCTCCCCCTTGCCGGTCTCGTGCGCAACGCCGTGCTCGTCCCAGAACTCCACCGCCATGCCCAGCGCCGGTCCTTGCAGCTCGCCGGCATACACGGGGAGTGTGGGAACGCCGAGAGCGAAGCAGCCCATGATGTCGGTGCCGCCGGAGATCGAAGCGAGGCGGGCCTGTGGCTTGAAGTTGGCGTAGAACCATTCGAAAAGCTCGGGCGCAAGGGGAGATCCGGTGGACAGAACCTGATTCAGCTCCGCGAACTCGAAGCGTTCTCTGGGTGAAATTCCCTGTTTCGCAAGAGCCGAGAGGTATGCGGGACTCGTGCCATAGCAGGTCAGTGCTTCTTCTTCTATGTAACGCAGGATCACTTCCGGGTTCGGTTGAAACGGCGATCCTTCATACAGGCACACCGTGACGTCGCTCGCGAGCGCACTGACCAGCCAGTTCCACATCATCCAACCGCAGGTGGTGAAATAGAGCACTCGGTCGCCCATGCCGAGATCGCAATGCAGCTGGTGCTCCTTGAGATGTTGTAACAGCGTCCCGCCCACCGAATGGACGATGCACTTCGGCGGACCGGTCGTGCCCGACGAGAACATGATGTAGAGAGGATCGTCGAATGCGCGGGGTGTAAACGAGGGCCGGGCGCGGTCTGCGATGAGCTCGTCGAGCGCGACGTTGCCGTCCCCCGCCCCGCCGTCGCCCAGTTGAATCACAATCACCTGCGATACGCTGGGTAGCCGCCTACGAACGTTCCGCACCTTCTCCTTCAGGTCGTACCAGCGCCCGTTGTAGCTGTAACCGTCGCACGCCATCAGGATCTCTGGCTCGATCTGGCCGAATCGATCGACCACCGCGTCGCTGCCAAAATCGGGCGAACACGAGCTCCAGACGGCGCCGAGGCTCGTGGTGGCGAGCATGGCGATCACCGTTTCGATGCAGTTTGGAACCATGGCTGCAACCCGATCACCGGCGCTGACGCCGAATCGGCGCATGTGTTGCGCCAGTGAGAATACTTGTCGGCGCAACGCACCCATGGTGAGCTCCGAACGCACCCCGCGCTCGTCACGATAGATGAGCGCGACCTTCGTCGAATGTCCGCGCAGCAGATTCTCAGCGAAATTCAGTCGTGCTTGCGGAAACCAGCGCGCGCCGGGCATGGCGTTGGGATTGACGACTATCGCGTCGCCTTTGCCGCCGATCACGTTCGTAAAGTCCCACAGCGTCGACCAGAACTGCGCCGGGTAGGCGACGCTGTGGCGATGCAAGGTAGCGTAGTCGTCGATGGAGATGCCGAACTCCTGCGCGGCCTCGCGCTGGAACTGCGCGAGACGGCTTTGCGACAGCGCGCGCTCGTTGGGACGCCAAAGCGGCTCGTCGGCCATCTGTCAACAGACTCCTAGTCACACACCAGTTGCTACCAATTCTCCTTGGACGTCCTGAGATCCACCTCGAAGCTCCATCCGTCTCGAGGTTGCTGATGCAGGAACCAGTAAGCCGCCGCGAGTCCTTCGAGGTTGATGAGCCCGCCCTCGCCTCTCGCCTTCACCATGTCCGGAAAGCGGTTGATGATCTTGTCCCCGGCGATGCCACCGTCTATCACCACGTGTGCGACGTGGAGACCCTCTTCGCCATATTCCTTGGCCATTGCCTGAGCGAGATTTCGCAATGCCCCCTTGGCGGCGCTGAAGGCACCAAATCCCGCGCGCCCACGTAGGGATGCGCTGGCGCCGGTGAAGATCAACGTTCCCCCACGCGGCAGCATTCGCTTCACTGCTTCGCGACCGAAAAGAAAACCCCCGAAGCAACCGACGCGCCACGCCCGCTCGAAATACTCAGTGTCCATGTCGACGATGCGTCCGGGTGTATTGTTGCCGGCGTTGTAGACCGCCAGCGCGATCTCGCCGGGGGCTTCGACGACCTGATCGAACAGCGCAACCACCGCCGCCTCGTCAGTCGTATCGGCGACCACGGCCGTCGCCTCGCCCCCCAGCTCCCGGATGGCTGCAGCCAGCAGCTCGAGGCTCTCCGCGGTACGCCCGGCGACGAATACGTGCAGCCCCTCCGCGGCGAATTGCTTGCAGAGCGCGCCTCCGAGACCTCGCTCGGGCCCGACCCCGATCACCACTGCCTTATTGCTCGCCATGTCGCCCCCTAACGTGATTGCCTCTTCTCAATGCAGAGAGCATAAAGTGACCGCGAGTGGCTGTGTAGCGCCGGGCCGTTAAACTGTTGGACGGCATGGCGGGATTTGCCAGCGCCCCAGGGCAAGACTTTCATGGAGGCGTGGAATGACCGCGCACGGGACGATTTGAGGTAACATGCGCCGTTTTCCGAATTGAGGAGCAGCCAATGAGCGAGACGCCGGACGAGCGGCAAATCGAAGCCGCCAGGTTTTTTTCCTTCGTAGACTCGACCCTGCTCAAGAATCGGGCGGTGACGTTGTTCGGCGAGGTCACACAGGACGTCTCGCGCCGCATCTGCGAAAGACTGCTTGCGCTTGCCTATGAGGGCAATGACCCCATCACCCTGTTCGTCTGCTCGCCCGGGGGGCATGTCGAATCCGGCGACGCGATCTTCGACATCATGCAGTTCATCGACCCACTCGTCAGAACGGTGGGCACCGGATGGGTCGGAAGCATCGCCACCCACATCTTCCTTGCGCCGGACAAGGACCAGCGGTTTTCGCTTTCGAACACCCGCTACCTCATTCATCAACCTGCCGGCGGCTTCGGGGGCGATGCGTCGGACATCGAGATTCACGCCCGCGAGATCATCAAGACCCGCGAGCGGATCAACCAGATCATCGCTGACCGCACCGGCCAGACTATCGAGCGCGTCGCGCACGATACCGAGCGAGATTTCTGGATGAGTGCCGAGGAGTCGTTGGCGTACGGCATCGTCGGTAAGATCATCAGGTCGGTGGGCGAGCTCGACTGATCCGGTGTCCGAGGCGCGCGACGATCCTACGGACCCTCTTTAGGGGTGACCCAGCGCGAGCGGCAGGTACTGTCCGTGCTACCGTTCGCGGACATCCCTGGCCGGGCGCCCCTGTCCGGCTCTCTGCGATCGGCGCTGCTTTGTATTCCCTTCTTTCTGTAAAAAGAGCGCAGCGCCTCGAACGCCGCCCGGACAGTACCTCCCACTCGCACCGTAAAGTTGTCGCACGATTAAGGCATTGCGCCCACCGCCTTAGTGCGCCAAGCCTGTGCCTGGAGGTGGCTATTGTTGGAAGGTATCCCTCGGGTGAGAAGGCATGAGTAAGAAGCGGTTCTCGGCGCAACTCCTCGTGCAGCTGGTGATATTGGATACCATCGGCACGGCGCTCTTTGGCCTCGGACTCTACGATGGCTTCATCGCTTCGGCTCCGATCGTGCCGGAGAATTTCGCCTTCGCGGGGTATGCGTACCTCCTGCTGGGGTTGGGTACCCTGCTGCAGTTACCCATGATCGTCGCGTTCGTGGTGAGACGCGGCGCCAATTTGCGCGAGTAAATTGGTTAGTATGGCTTCACGCGATGCGAGGGTGAGCTGAAGCAACGAGCACGCTGATCCCGTATCGGTTGCGTGGTGGGGGGCCACCCGATGACCATGAACGAACAGGAACTCGGCATCGATGTGCCCGATCGGGGGCGCGTGTCGGCACTGTTGGTGAAACCTCGAGGGATGGTCGCGCTGTGGGTGTTCGCTCACGGTGCCGGCGCGGGCATGCGCCACGCGAATCTCCAGGCCATCGCCGAGGCGCTGTGTGCGCTCGACGTCGGAACCCTCAGATTTCAGTTTCCCTATATGGAGGCCGGGCGCAGCAGAACCGACCGGCCGGACGTCGCAGTGGCCACCATTGCGGCCGCGGTTGACGAAGGACGGCGAAGGGCGCGCGGTAAACCGCTCTTTCTCGGTGGCCACTCGTTCGGCGGGCGCATGGCGAGTCTTGCGGCAAGTCAGCTCGATCTCCCCATCCGTGGGTTGGTCTATTGCTCGTTCCCGCTGCATCAGCCCGGCAAGCCAAGCGCTTCGAGGGCGGATCACGTGGGGGACATCCGCAAGCCGATGCTGTTCCTGTCAGGGGAGCGCGACACGATGGCCGATCGGAAGCTGCTCGGGGGGGTGGTCAAGAAACTCGGTCGCAGCGCACATCTGCATTGGCTGGAAACGGCGGATCACGGTTACAGGATTCTCAAGCGCACGCGCAAGAACCCCGAGAGCGTGTTCGACGAGATCGCGCGCACCGCTCACGCGTTCATCGAAGACGTGATCGCGTGAAGATCGCGAACTGCCTGACGACTGTTTTTTGGAGAATGCCATGAGCACCGAGGACCTCTGCTACACGCCCGCGACCGAGCTCGCGTCGAGAATTCGTGACAAGGATATCTCTCCGGTGGAAGTCACCGACGCGGTGCTCGAGCGCATCGAGCGCCTGGAACCGAAGATCAACGCGTTCGCGACCTTGACTGCGCAGAGTGCACGCGAGGCGGCACGCGAAGCCGAAGCGGCCGTCATGCGCGGCGATGACCTGGGTCCGTTGCACGGTGTGCCCACCACCATCAAGGATCTGCATCTGGTGGCAGGGGTGCCCATGGAACGTGGCTCCTACATCATGCAAGGCAATGTGCCCGAGTCCGATGCGCCGTTCGTCACGCGGTTGAAAGATGCTGGTGCGGTCATCCTTGGCAAAACCACCACCCCCGAGTACGGCTGGAAGGGCGTGAGCCAGAGCCCGCTCACGGGCATCACCTCGAATCCCTGGAAGCTTGGCTATAACGCCGGCGCCTCGTCTGCCGGCGCAGGCGCGGGTGCAGCGGCGGGTTTCGGCCCGCTTCATCAGGGCTCAGATGGCGCGGGCTCGATCCGCATGCCCTCGCACTTCAGTGGTGTCTTCGGTTTGAAACCGAGCTATGGCCGCATCGCCAACTGGCCGGTCTCGAACGGCGATCAGACCTCGCACATCGGGCCGATGACCCGGACGGTGGCGGATGCCGCGCTCATGCTCCACGTCGCATCGGGTGCGCATCCACTGGATCACTACAGCCTCGAGTCGCCCCCAGCGGACTATCCGGCGCTCCTCGGCGAAGGCGTACGGAAGCTGAAGATCGCATACAGTCCGGATCTGGGACACGCCCGCGTGGACCCGGACGTCGCGGCATTGGTGGCCGATGCCGTGAAGGTCTTCGAGGATCTGGGTTGTAGCGTCGAGGAGGTCACGCCCGAGTTTGGGCCCGTGGGTCCGGACCTCATTCGCTTCTTCTGGACGGTTCACGAAGCGACCCTTGGGGAACACCTGGCGCAGTGGGAGGACAAGATGGATCCGGGGCTCGTGGCCTGCATTCGTGCCGGCCGCGGCAACAGCGCCGAGGATTACCTTGCGATGCGTGTGCGCAAGCTCGCGTATGTCGAGCAAATCCACCGCTTTCTGCAGGAGTGGGATCTTCTGCTGACACCCGCGGTATCGGTTGCTGCCTTTCCCGCCGATCGCCTGCAGCCAGAGCATTGGCCGCAGCATCCGTGGGATTGGATCATGTGGGCGGAGTTTTCGTATCCGTTCAACATGAGCGGAAGCCCGGCGGCGAGCATTCCCTGTGGATTCACCGCGGAAGGTCTTCCGGTGGGCCTTCAGATCGTGTCCCACCGGTTCGACGATCTCGGCGTTCTGCAGGCTGCAGCGGCTTTCGAGCAGGCGCGGCCCTGGGCCCAGCACCGACCACCTATCGACTGACGTAGCGCGGGTGATCCTTGGAGCACGTGGACGTCATCGTCATCGGAGCCGGCATCGCGGGCATGTCGGCAGCAGGCGAGATTTCAAAGTTCGCCACCGTGGTCGTGCTCGAAGCGGAATCACAGCCGGCCTACCACAGCACCGGCCGCTCGGCGGCGCTGTTCATCGAGCCTTACGAGAACGACGTGGTCTGGGGGCTGACGGTGGCGAGCGGTGCGTTCTTCAAGAAGCCCCCGGCGGGGTTCTCGGATGTTCCGCTGCTGCGTTTGCGGCGTGGCCTGATGATTGCCGACGAAGAGCACGCAGGGAGCATCGACAGCTACATAAAGCATTGGGGCGAGCGATGCCCGGGTCTGCACGAGGTGAGCCTGGACGAGGCGCTGGAGATGGTGCCGGTGATCAATACCGATCGAGTGGTGCGAACCTTGGAGGATCCGGAGATCTACGACATCGACGTCCATGCGCTCCTTCAGGGATATCTCGCCAACGTGCGTGCGTCGGGTGGCTCCCTTGTGACCAACGCGCGGGTGTCCTCTCTTGCCCACCAATCCAGTGGCTGGCGGGTAGTGACGGAGGCAGGTGAGTTCGAGGCGGGGGTGGTGGTGAACGCCGCGGGGAGCTGGGGCGGAGAGATTGGACGGCTCGCAGGAGCCGGGGACATGGGACTTTCCCCCATGCGCCGCACGGCGGTATTGGTGGCGCCGCCAGCGGATGTGGATGTGAACGCGTGGCCCGTGGTGCACAACGCGGGAGGGGGTCTCTACTTCAAGCCGGAGTCCGGCAAGCTCATGGTTTCGCCGGCCGATACGAAGCCCTCGCAGCCCTGTGATGCTCAGCCCGACGAGATCGACGTCGCCATCGCGCTGGATCGTTTTCAAAACTTCACAAACATGCCCGTCGACCGCATCGAGCATCGATGGGCGGGGCTGCGCTCATTCGTGGCGGACGGTCTTCCGGTGGTGGGATTCGATCCGCTGCAGTCCGGCTTTTTCTGGCTGGTGGGACAGGGCGGATTCGGCGTTCAGACATCTCCGGCGATGGGACGCGTGGCGGCTTCACTCGTCCAGGGAAACGAGCTGCCGGACGACATTTGTGAGCGTGGCGTCAGTGCAGCGCAGATCTCCCCGGGACGTGAAGCGCTCCGCATAAATGCGGTCTGACGCCGTGAAATGAAAGTGGCCATCCACCTATGAACACGACGCCTGACAATGCGCTGCGCCCGACCCGTCAAACGCAGGCTTCGCCCGCGGTGGCGGGCGGGTGGGCCTGGACGTTGGGCGTAGTTCAGCC
>JAPULC010000064.1 GCA_027295305.1 Gammaproteobacteria bacterium | reverse complement strand
TGCCAGAGGAAAAGGAACCCGGTAACGATTCGCATGAGCGCGTATGTCTCGCCTACAAACCGACTCATGAACATGGCCATATACCCCTCTGTTGTATCCTACGACTTACCAGGTCGCTTAGTTCAACCACCTAACGCCCTGGCCACCTTGTCAAACCGATTGTCACAATATGTCAGCCATCTGCCACGTCGAATTTGCCTTGTACGCGACCGACTCTATATGAGTCGGCAATACCTATGAGCCATGAGATGACTAAAACAGTCCAGGCAAAATCAAGCAGTCCAGCCTCCGTGCCCGTGGGTTGCCTCGATACTAATTCCGTTATTATCGCGATATCCAATGGAACTTCACCACGTTGGATCTGTTCAGCTATTCCCAGGGCCTTCTCCACCATCCTGGAAATGACAAAATAGAGCGACGCCAACGCAGTGCCAGCCAATACAATACCTGGAATGTGCTTCTTCAAATAGAAGTGTCCAACTCCGGGAAACACCAAGGCGGATAACATGGCGGCTTTGATTGACTTACTCATTGAATACACCAATGTCTGGGAGCGCAACGATCGGCCCAAAAGACACGTCACGATTCCTACCGCAGCCAGCCCTTGGGAATCGCTGATATCGCCAGAACGATCATTCCTATGCCTATTAGGATAGCCAATAGCGGCATCACGACCGCCGGTGTACCCATTGTGCTGATAGCGTCGGAGAGAAAGTAGACGTGAAATGTCTGACTAAGCACACCGAGGATCGAAACGACGAACAAAGGCAATGCCCATTTTTTCCTGAGCAGCAATCCTACACAGCCGAGCGCTCCGCCAAACACTTCACCTGCAAATACGATATCCACCCAGAGTGGCATATTCCGATACAAGTGCTGTTGATTTTCCGGCATTGCGTTAATGAAGTCGTCGGTCATTAGCACGCGCATGGAAAAGGCCGACATGTCCATCAGATACCACAACAGAGCGATGATAGAAATCACCCAAAACCAGACAGGTGGCGACGTCTTGTCTGAACTTTCCGTTGCGTCGGTCTCGGTCGCGTCTTCATTCACGGGGATTACCTCCGGAAAAATAATCGTCGAGCGACCTCAAGTCGACTCTCAAACGTGACATCAGCTGCAACTCTGTTCGAGGCAGATGTGAAAGCTCAGCGCCCCACCAAAGGGGCGACCCTTTTGCGGACGAAAAGAACGACGTTTTGGTGGGTCCGCTGCAGCGCGCTGCTAGGCGTCGGCGAAGGATCCGTCATTTGGTCTCGGTTCCCTTGACTACCCGGAGGCGCAGTTCCGCGCTGGAAAATTCGTGTGGCCGGCGATTGAAGTAGCAGCGGTCAAGTGTCTCCGCACGCCCGGTAAATTCCTCGTTCCGATATTCGTCGCCAAGAATGCGAACGTCCCAATCTACGGATTTGAGGATCTCCAGCACATCTTGCTCAGAGTTATACACAATGATCTCATCTGCGTACTTACATGCGGCCACCTGAATTTGGCGTTCTACGATGCTCTGAATCGGTCTGCTCTTATCTGCACGATCGTTTGAAGGATCCGTCTGAATGCACACGATAAGATAGTCGCAGATGGTTTTTGCTTCTTGCAGCATCAAGACATGCCCAGCATGGAAGAGGTCAAACGCCCCGAACGTGATTCCTCGTTTCATGGCTCCTCCAAATATCCGGTGAAAACGCTACGATGCCTAACGTCCAAACTCAGCGGCCCCACGCGGCGAGGGAGAATTCCTACGAAAAAGTGGACACCCGTTAGTTAGGCACATTGGCTTTCGAACTCCATAGGTGAACGGTAACCCAGAGAAGAATATGGCCGATGTTCCCTATCGTCTAGCACTAATTCCCGCCGCCTAACCTAGCTCACCCCGGGCAAAGCGTAGCTTTGGCTGGTGGGATGCAGCGCCTTGTTATGTGTCTCATTCAATCTTGGCTAAGTCAGGTGGCGGGCCTACAAACTGGCGTAGCTCAATGGCATTGCCTTCGGTGTCCCTAAGTTCACACATGCGGACCGGGACAAACTCATCAGGTTCACGCGTAGCGGTGTGCTCGCCGCCAGATGCAAGCACTTCCTCTATCGCTGAATCTAGATCATCTACCTGAAAGTTGATCCCTGCGTGAGCGCAGGTTGACTCCTTACTGCCAGGGAAAATCATATGAAGAGCAAGAGTCGCGCCGCCAAATCTAAGCATCGACCAGCCAGGAGTGTGCTGCACGATCTTGAGGTCGAAGGCATCGCGATAAAACTTCAGAGCACGATCCATATCATGCACATAGAGTATGAACAGCGGGTCACGCGTCTTCATGGAGGCGATCCTTGGGTCATTGGCTGAGACAGAGCGAGCACATAACGCCCAAGCTCACCCGCCGCCTTTAGCGGGCCGGGTGCAGCGCCTTGTTGGGCGGCGCTCTATTCTGCCGACTTCCATGACCTCCTGGAGTCCTTGGAGAAGAACTTTGACTCTACGGCCTGGGCCAGGTCTATGTCGAACGTTGAAGCCAGCGCCGAAAGAAGAACGAACGCATCGGCAATTTCCTCCGCCAGACGGTCCGCATTGAACTCGTCGTAGCTCTTCGACCATAGACGCTTCAATTCGGAGGATATTTCGCCGATTTCCTCGGTGAGTAAGACCTGTATCTTGGTCGGATCCGTGACGAATCCACGCTGCTTTCGTACCTCTACAATTCGCCGCTGAATGTCTGTCAGGTCTTTCATTGATGGGCTGTGTCCTTCACGACGCCTAACATCTGAGTGTATTGAATCTTGAGTGTTATAACGCTGCATGGAGGATGTGTCGAGGGAGCAGCTCCATGGAATCAATGGCTTGCGATCTTCGGGTGCGACAAAGGCTGCGAAGAGTCTACAAAAAGGCTGAACTTCGCAGTGTAGTTCGCACCAGACGCGCTGACCTTCGACAGGCGCAAGCATACGTTTCGGCGCAAAACGGGTGCCACCACGAATGGCGATCACCGAAGGATTTATCCCTCATCCAACCAGGCGCTTCAACATCCGCTTGAGCTTCGGTGTTGCGTTCAACGCAGCGCGCATCTCGCCGAGACTGTCCTCGCCGATGATCATCGGCGAGCGCTGAAAGCGCCCGCGATGATTGTAGAAGCAGAAGCGGACCTCGTACTGCCCTTCGGCTTCGCCTTCCGTGAACTTGAGTAGCTGTATGCACGGCTGATGGTAGTCAGTCGAAATCAACGCCTCTTCCTCGACAATGCCGCTCCCCCAATGCAGGTTGAAGGTCTTGGGCTTGACGGACCTCGGCTTCGATGTGGCCATGTTCCCCTCCTGTCGATCAAATCTCGTTCGCGATTGCCTCCAGCCGCTCAATCAACGCAATCTGCCCCTTGTGAAGCTTCTTCCGCGCTTCGTCCAACGTAAACCAACCCCCGCGGTCGACTTCCGGAAACGCCTGTTCGCGTCCCGAGCGAGGCGGCCACTCCATGGTGAACGTATTGCTCGATAGCGCGGCGGGATCAAGGTCTCCCTCGATGGCGAATGCATGCACGACCTTCCCGCCCGACTGACGCACGCTCCCCAACGCCCGCACATCGCCGGTGGTGAGCTCGAATCCCGTTTCTTCCTGAAACTCTCTCACTGCCGCAATCAACGGCTCTTCGTCTTCGAACTCTCCCTTTGGAATGGACCACGCGCCTGTGTCCTTCTTGACCCAGAACGGGCCGCCGGGGTGGACGAGAAACACCTGCAGCTGTCCGTCGCGCCTGCGAAAGAGAACGATTCCGGCACTGCGCTTAGGCACGGTCCTCGTTCTCGTCGATGACTCTTGGATGCTTTTCGATGGACGGCGGCGCCATGAGGCGGCGTTGCTGCTCGGTAGCCTCGGCATAATCGTCCAGGTGGTAGTACGTCCTCGACCAGCTCTGATAGCCAGGACTGTACTTGTAGAGCAAGGTCCGCCGCTCGTGCGACGCGCTCCACGCTCGGGTGCCGTGCATCAAAGCCTCGGTGAAGATCAACACGTCGCCCGCTTCCACGGAGGGTTGAACCACATAGTGCGGATCGCGTTTCTGCTCGCGCACATCCGGCGGCAGATTCATCATGAGGTTGGTCTTGTGGCTGCCTGGGATGCATATGAATCCCCCGTCACCTTCGGCGGCATCGGTAAGGATCCAGGTTGCGACCGTCAGGCCGTTACGCATCACGCCATCGTAATAGTCATACCAGTGATCGCCTTCGATCCGGCGCGGACCGCCGTGAATGGTCCCGCCCGGCGCACCCTTCCGCATGAAGATGCAATAGTCGTGATCGATACGCACCGCGCGCCCGAGAAGCTCTACCAGATAGGGGAGCACCTTGGGATGATCCATGAGGTCGAGAAACGGCTTGCCCCATCGTGAGACGTCAGCCGTGCGCCGAAAGGGGCCGTCGTCGGGCTGTCGCGGCCAGGCCTCGTCGGCCATTGCCGACAGCGCTTCGCACTTCCCCTTCGACAACACGTTCTTGATCACGAGATAACCCTCGAGATCGAATTGAAACTTCTCCTCGTCGTTCAACGCCACTGCCACTGCCTCAGAGGCCCTTCACCACCTCGTCTTTGTCACCGCGTACGTATTGCGTCACGTCGCGCACATCGATCATCAACGAGATCACATTGAGCACCACCACGGTGCCCACCCAGATGCCGTACGCATCCATCTCGAGAGCATTCGCCCGTACCAGCAGAAAGATGACCATCGGCACCCACAGCACATGCCCGAGACCGAGGATGCGACTGAAGCCATAGCGCGCCGTCAGCCACGTCATCAGGCCGATGCTCAACAGAAACGTGGCGAACACCACCTGAGCCTCGAGGCGTGCAAGAAACACAAGCGGTGCAATGCCGTTCGCCAGCATCAGCAGCATCAGCCAGGCCAGCACGTGAGGTCTCGATCGCAGCATCCCTCTGACGAATCTCACCAGAGCTTCGAGGACAGATCGATGTTCGCGTCGTGAATCCATCGGCGTGGTCCTATTCGCAGACCGTATATCGCACCCACCAGTAACCGAGACAATCGCCGATGAACACATCGCTTGCCCGCGCACCGATCAGTCGCCTGATGTCATCGGGCTCATAGGGATCGTCGACGATCTCCACCGCCCCCGCATCCGAGTCGGCCCGCGCACTGACGAAGTCGTCACCCGCCCCGGGTTTTCGATACATCATCCGGCGCCAGCCGTAATAGTGCTCGCCGGCGAGAAAGACGCGCCCGCCCGCACCGAGACGCGCATTAATCCGCTGCAACGTCGCAAGGGCAACCTCACGCGGGAAGTGATTGATCATGTTCACGCTGACCACTGCGTCGAAGCTCCCGGTCAGGTCGGAAACGTCCGAGGCGTCCTGGAGATTGAATTCCACGTTTGAGGCGTCCACCACCAAGCGGGCGTTGGCTAGACCCGGTTCACTGATGTCGGTGGCCAACACCCGCTCCGCGACGTCGGCCAAGTGGTAGGTCCAGTACCCGTATCCGCAACCGAGCTCAAGCACTTTGCGATCGGCCATCGCTCGACGCAGGTGCTCGATGATCTCGAAGCGCCAATCTCCCGCCACGTGGTGGCTACGAATGAGCGATCGTATCTTCTCGGGATCGCACCCGCCGTCGCCGTCCTGAAAAGGGTCACTCAGTCGACGACGGTCGTAATACGCCTTCAGATTGTCACGATATTGCGGCCAATCCCTCGTAAAAACTCCCTTATCTGCCTTCTGCAAGCCCGTTCTCCGTGAGATAGCGATGGCTCGCCTCCACCGCTTCGAACATGTCGGTGTCGCATGCGTCGAGCTCGACGATCAACCACTCGAGCACGTCCTCGTCAGCAGCCCCCACCACCGAGGCAATATCCACCTTGCCCTGCCCTAGCGCAACGTGCGCCTTCTTCTCCTGCAACGGCCCGTCCTTAATGTGCAGAAGCGGCGAGCGCGACTTGAAGTGCCGGACTTCCTCCACTGGGTCACGCGCGCCGAAATTGGCCGCCCAATAGGTGTCGATCTCGTACTTCACTTCGGGACACAGCCGCTCGAAATGATAGTAGGCAGGCTCGCCGTCGAGCTCCTGAAATTCCCACCAGTGATTGTGCAGAAAGAGATCGAGCCCCGCGGGCTTCAACTGCTCGACGAGCGCGTTCGCCGTGTCGGCGGTCTGTTTCACCGCATCGAGGTCCTTGAAGTCATCCGGCCCGAAGCCGCCCGCCGCACGACTGAGACCGAGCTCGCTCGCCACCTCGATCACCTCCCCGATCTCACTGCGATTGGCCCACGGCGTGTGACTCGAGCACACCACCATGCCGAGATCTTCCACGCGTTTACGAAACTCGGACGGCGACATGCCGAAGAGATTGAACGGCTCGACGCCCTTGTATCCGATGGCGGCCAGCCGCTGCAGCACCGCACCGAAATCATCCTTCGATTCTTCTCTGAGCGAGTAAAGCTGAACGCCAATGGGTTTCATGTTCAATCCTGCAGTGAAACTTCCGAACCGGTGCGCTGTGACTCGTAGATGCCGTCGAGAATGCGTTGCACCGCGAGGGATTCATCCAGGGTTACGCACGGCTGCTCGGTGCCGAGAATGGTGTTGATGAAATTGTGAAAGCGGCTCATGTGGGGATAGATGAGCTCGGGTACCGATGGCGATTGAATCACCACGTATTCCCCGGGCCCTTCCCCCATCTTCACCAACCGGTCGCCGTACGCGGCGCCGCCGGCCTCGGTGCCATAAAGCTCGACATCCATGCGGTTGCTGTCCTCCTGCAGCAAAGCCCACGAGGCATCCAGAGTCACCGTCACATCCCCCTCGAGGCGGATCAACGCCGTGGCGAAGTCGTCCACGTCGAACCCCTCGAACTCGCGCTCGGAGGCGCCCCACCCGCCTTCTCCCAGACCGCGGTTTCCAAACCGTGTGTAAGTGGCGCCGGTGACGGCCACGGGTCGGAAGTTGCCCATCATGTAGAGCGCGGCGTCAAGCATGTGGACCCCGATGTCCAGCAACGCACCGCCCCCCGAGACTTCGCGATGGGTGAACCAGCTGCCAAGACGCGGAATGCCGCTGCGGCGTCGCCAATACGCCTTGGCGTGGTAGACATCGCCCAGCGCACCCGACTGCACGAGCTTTTTCATCTTCTGCGTAGTGCGTTCGAAGCGCTGATTCATGCCCACCATGAATACCCGATCCGTTGCGCGCGCGGCCTCCGCCACGCTCTGCGCCTGTGTGATGTTCATGGCGAAGGGTTTGTCGAGGATCGTGTGCTTGTTCGCCGCTAGCGCCTGGAGCGCGATCTCGGCGTGCAGGGCATTCGGCACCGCGATGTAGACCGCATCCACCTCCGCATCTTCGAATAGCGCCGCTGCGTCAGCGTACGTGCGGGAAATGCCGTACCGACTCGCCAGATCCTCCAGGCGCTCGCCACTCGGATCCGCCGCCGCCACGATCTCCACCTCGGGATGCGCCGCAATGTCGCGGCACGAGATACGCGAGATCATTCCGGCACCGACGATGCCGAACCTGAGCTTTGCCATGGCCTGGCCCCCCTACGTCCCTGGCTGCGCATCCTATACGATAACCCAACCTTGACCGCACCTGGAGAGATCACGGTGGCGAAGCTACGCATGGGCCTGGTAGGCGGAGGAGAAGGCGCATTCATCGGGGCGGTTCACCGCATGGCGGCGGAGCTGGATGGTCAGATCGAGCTTGCTTGCGGCGCATTCTCGAGCGATCCAGAGGGTTCGCGCCGTGCGGGGGTCGAGATCTATGGGATTCCACAGGCACGCAGCTACGGCTCGTATCAGGAAATGATCGACGTCGAGAAAGCGCTCCCCGAGGATCGGCGCATGCACTTCGTGGTCATTGCAGTCCCTAACCACGTGCATTATCCAGTGGCGAAAATGGCATTGGAGAATGGCTTCCACGTGATGTCGGACAAACCGGTGACCTTCGATCTGACCGAAGCGCGGGCGCTCGCGAAGCTGACCGAGGAAAGCGGACTTCTGTTCGGCCTGACGCACAACTACACCGGCTATCCCATGATCAAAGAAGCGCGACGGCTGATCGCGGAAGGGGCGCTTGGGAGTGTGCGCCGCGTGGTGGCCGAGTACCTGCAGGGGTGGCTCGCGCGCCGTATCGAAGGCGAAGGACAGAAGCAGGCAGGTTGGCGCACGGATCCCACCAAGGCCGGCGCCGCGGGTTGCATGGGTGACATCGGCACCCACGCGGAGAATCTTCTCGAGTATGTCACCGGCCGCAAGATCGCTTCGCTCTGCGCGGATCTCACGACTTTCGTTGGGGGCCGTGGGCTCGACGACGACGGCAACGTGCTGCTGCGCCTCGACAACGGCGCGAAGGGGGTGCTGTTCGCGAGCCAGATCTCCGCGGGAGAGGAAAATGCGCTCAAGCTTCGCGTCTACGGTGAACGCGGCGGATTGGAGTGGTCGCAGATGGAGCCCAATACATTGATCGTGCGCTGGCTCGATGCGCCTGCGGAGATCCGACGTACAGGGGGACCCGAGATGGGCGAAGCAGCCGAGCGCGGCACCCGTCTGCCTGCGGGCCATCCCGAAGGTTTTCTGGAAGCCTTCGCCAATCTCTACGGTAACTACGCGCGGGCGTTGCGCGCGCATCTCGACGAGCGGTCGCCCGATCCAGGCGACCTCGACTTCCCCACCATCACCGAAGGTGTGCGAGGCATGGAATTCATCGACGCGGTGGTAGAGAGTTCCCGGCGCAATAGCGTGTGGATAGATCTGCCACAATAGCGGCTATGAGGAATCTCGAATCTAGTCCCAACAATTTCGCCGTAGGAGCGGCTTCCAGCCGCGATTGATACATCTCGCGGAACGCTATGATCGCGGCAGGAAGCCGCTCCTACGACACGGGGCATTTGACGTTCTTTGTCGCCGCAATAGGCAATAGAAGAAGGAGTCAGACCATGCAGACCCTCAAAGGCCCTGCCATCTTCCTCGCTCAATTCATGGCGGACGAGGAGCCTTTCGACAGCATCGACCACATAGCGAGGTGGGCAGCGGATCTCGGCTTCGTAGGAATTCAGGTGCCCATCGGCAATCCCGCATTCATCGATGTGGCCAAGGCGGCGCAGAGCAAGGATTATTGCGACGAGCTCAAAGGCCGCGTCGCCGAGCACGGCATCGAGATCAGCGAGCTCTCCACGCACATCGAAGGGCAGCTCGTCGCCGTGCATCCGGCGTACGATGAGCTCTTCGACGGCTTTGCACCGGAAGCCATGAGAGGCAATCCTGCAGCGCGAACCGAGTGGGCCATCGAGCAGGTGAAGCTCGCCGCCAAGGCGAGTCGCAATCTCGGGCTCGACTCCCATGTGACATTCTCGGGAGCATTTCTATGGCCCATGATGTATCCGTGGCCACAACGTCCGGCCGGACTCGTCGAAGCCGGTTTCGAGGAGCTCGCCAAGCGCTGGCGGCCGATCCTCGATGTGCATGACGAGTGTGGCGTCGACCTCTGCTATGAGATTCATCCTGGAGAGGACCTGCACGACGGCGTGACCTTCGAGCGTTTTCTCGACGCGGTGAGCGATCATCCCCGGGCCAACATTCTTTACGACCCAAGCCACTTCGTGCTGCAGCAGCTCGACTATCTCGAGTTCATCGACATCTATCACGAGCGCATCAAGATGTTTCACGTCAAGGATGCGGAGTTCAATCCCAATGGGCGCTCGGGAGTCTATGGCGGCTATCAGGATTGGATCGACCGCCCCGGCCGATTCCGCTCGTTGGGCGACGGCGAGATCGACTTCGTCAGCATCTTCTCGAAGCTCGCCGGCTACGACTATCGGGGATGGGCCGTGCTCGAGTGGGAATGCTGCCTCAAACATCAGGAGGACGGAGCCCGCGAGGGCGCGGAATTCATCCGCGAGCACATCATTCGCGTCACCGACAAGGCATTCGACGACTTCGCGGCCTCGGGAGTGGACCAATCGATGAACAAGCGCTTGCTCGGGCTGTAGACGTGCAACCCATCCAACTGATCCACCACCTCACCGGGTGCGATCATCGGACGTGTAGCACGCAGCTTTAGCCTCGCGCAACCACGCCTTGGTCAACGCCGGGGCATCCGATAAATTTCCTTCTCGTGGCAGGAGTTGGGCCGACAGGGCGTTGCGTTGATGAACCAGATTTTCAGACAGCTTGGCGATCCATCGGCGGGCTGCCTGACCCCGTCAACGTCTCTGAACGGCCACTAGTGGCTCTTTGAGCGGGACACTA
>JAPULC010000063.1 GCA_027295305.1 Gammaproteobacteria bacterium | reverse complement strand
CGCATCGACGAGTGCGTTGACCTGACTGGAATCGGTGACGTCCGTCGAAACCGCGATGGCACGGCCACCGGCATCAACGATTTCGCTCACGGTCTCGTCGATCTGTGCCTGCGTGCGTGCGGCACAGACGAGATCTGCGCCTGCCTGGGCCCGCGCCTTGGCCATGGCCTTCCCGAGCCCTCGTCCGGAACCTGTCACTACCGCAGTGCGGCCGTCGAGTTGGAGTTGTTCGAGCACTGTTCTCCCCTCCCTCGGATCTGCAGAGCGGCAAGACTAACATCCTGCACCACGGTGATGAATCTACCGTCCCACTCACGCGTATGATCTGCTAATGCGCTCGAGCTTGCGTATGAGCTCTTGGTTGATCTGCATCACATGCGGACTCGACGCATTCGGATTACCCTTGCGTGCCAGCACGTTTTGTCATTCAATCCGGGGCTTGCTTTGCAGTGAGAGAGCAAGATGCGAAGAATCGGGCTCGTAATTCTGAGTCTCTGTCTGATGGGTTGTGCCACCAGTAGTGACAACTCATCCAGTAGCGACGGCTCCTCGGGGGACCTGCAGCGTGCCTCGAAGAGCGAAGTCGCTCAGGCCGTCGACACCCACAACGAGCAGGTGACCGACGCAAAGGACAAGGTGATTTGTACGCGCGAGACCGTCGTCGGCACGCATTTTTCCAGACGCGTCTGCAGAACGGTGAGACAGATCGAGGAAGACCGGGCGAAGGCGCGCCGGTCATTCGAGGATACTCAGCCCGGTTCTGTGGGCAGCGATGGCTGAGGCGCCTGCATACGGCGGATGGGCGCTTTAGACCTTAAGCCTCGCTGCCATCGAAGCACTCCAGAATTCGCTTAAAGCGCTCCTCGATAGGCCGCTTCAGGCCCGTGTGCGTGAAGATGTAGGCTTTGTTTCGGCGAATCCCGTCGAGCACCATCTCCCCCACGCGATCAGGATCGAGACCTTGCGCGAAGCGCGCCTTTGCCTGCTCGACCATGGCCTCGTCACGCACGCGATTCGTGCTGCCAAGCCCCTCGGGGCGATTGCGAGCGCTGGTGATGATGTTCGTGTCGATGAGTCCCGGGCAAAGCGCCGAGACTCCGATATCGTACTGGGCAAGATCCTCACGCGCGGCTTCCGATATGGCGAGCACTGCGTATTTGCTGGCTGAGTAGATGGCCTGGTTGGCACCCGCGCGGTGTCCCAGGATCGAGGACGTATTGACGATGTGCCCGCCCTCGCCATGGCGCTTGATTCGGCTCGCGAAGGTGGTAATGCCGTTGATGACGCCGTGCAGATTGACCCCGAGCACCCAGTCCCAGTCGTCGTAGGTGAGCTGGTCCACGGGACCGCCCGAGGCGACGCCGGCGTTGTTGCAGAGAATGTGCACGTTGCCGAATCGGGATTCCGCCGCGTCGGCCGCCTCGACCCATGCGGCGCGATCGCGAACGTCGAGGGGAAGTGCCATGGTCTCCACGTTGCTGTCGGTGAACTCGGCGTGGGCGTGGGTCAGCGCCGATTCCTCGACGTCTGTGAGCACGACCTTGATACCCGCGCCCACCAGGATTCTGGCGATGCCGAGCCCGATGCCGCTGGCAGCGCCCGTGACGAATGCGACCTTGCCTTCGACTCTCTCCATTTGGCCCCCACATATCGGATTTCAGGCGCTCGATTATGGCGGCGTGGTTGACACCGCCACAAGGAGACTCACAATCGGTGGAGTTCAAACTGTATGGATGTCTCATGGCGAAGCTTGTCTACACCGAGGAAGAGCTGTTTCGAGATCGCGACGATCTGACTCCGCAGACGATTGGGGGCCAGCGCCTGCATGGCGGCTTCGATCCGGACGGCGGCTATCACCCGCCCCGGTCGCTGGTGCGCAACGAGGCGATCGCTGCGTGGACCGAGGCGCTGCGCGCCCGCGGGGGGGAGCTCCTGGATGCCGATGCGTCGCTGCTTCGCGGTCCGAGCGTGCCGAACGTGGCTCAGCAATGTCTGTTGATCCGCGAGGGTCTCGGGCAGACCTTCTGGAACGGGCTGACCACCACCGGCAAGATCGAGGGGCGCGGACGGATGCTGGCAGAGGTCGAGTTTCCGGATCTGCAGGATCTGGTGGTGGAGGACATATCTCAGATGGCCATCGGCCATCTGAACGGGGGCCTGTTGAAGGCGCACGGCTGGGACGAAGGCGGGCAGCCCGATCTCGGGATCGGCGGCCACGACGTCATGTGGTTCGTCGCGCGGGATCTCGCGTTTGGCGAGGTGGATTACCCCGACATCGATCCGCCGGGGAACATTGCGCGCGAGCAGGACGATCGTTTGATGCCGGACCTGCCTCAGGCCTACGAGGGATTGGTCAGCTTCCTCATGAATCTGCTGATGATCGAGTTTCGTGCCGAGATCGGATTCAGCAATACCCAGAAGATATTGCGCACGCAGGACGTGTTCATCGGTCGTCGCGGGGAAGCGGAGGAGGCGGCGGAGATCATCGAGCGAATCCGCACCGACGAGGAGATTCATGTGATCTCGCTGCGCTTGTATCTGGGTGAGCTTCGCAATGCGCATCTCAAAACCGTCGACGGTCGCGAGGTGCTCGGCAGCGAATTCATCGATCCTTTCTGGGAGGGCCTGGTGCATTGGGCGACGGTGGAGCGACCGGTGCTGACGGCGCAGCAGCAGTACGAGACGATCAAGGCGCGCATTCTCGAGCATCCCGAGGGGGAGCGGATTCTGGAGGCGTTCGACGCACTGTCGGATCTGAAAAAAGCCGCATAGACCAGATACTGGGGTCGCGATGCCGCACCAACAGACATTCCCGAGATGCGTGCATGTGAAGCTGTTCCTCGAGTGTTTCGATTCCTCGGAGGATGGTCGCGCTCGATTTACGGCGCACTGGGCGTTCGACGATCCAACGAGCCCGCCGGACGCTGACGACCGCGAGAGCCATCGAGGTCGGAATCCTCGCTTTTTTCGCTCCCGATGCATGAGTCGGAAGCGCGGATTGACTAGGTCCTGCCGGGGTGAGCAATGGAGTTCGCCGAGTCTCGAGATCGTGACGCGCTAGCCGAATTCTTCCGACGGCGAGAGTCTACGCACGTGTACGGCCTTGCCGATCTCGATCGGCCCTTCTGGCCCGACGTGCGAGCCTTCACCGCAATGGACGGAGGCGTGATTGTGGCAGTGGTGCTTTGCCTCGATGCCCTGCGCGTTCCTCTCGTGTATGCGGTTGCACCCCCGGACGATGAGCCCACCCGCGAGCTCCTGCGTGCCGTTGCCTCCGAGATTGCGACGCCTTGCGTTGCGACCCTTTCGTTGGGAGTTGCGAGTGCGCTGGGCTGGGATTTCGATTCGGCAGGAGAGTTTTTGAAGATGCGCCTGAGAAGCGAGGTCCGACCCGGCGATCTCGCAGAGCACTCCTCGGCACATCGCCTCGACACATCCGATCTCGATGAGTTGCGGGGGTTTCTCGAGGGCCGCGCCTACGCCGAGGGCGAGGGCGGTTTTTTCCAGCCCTACATGCTGGAACTCGGTCCGTACTACGCGATCCGCGACGCCGGGGAGATCGTCGCCGCGGGAGGGGTCCACGTTCTGTCGGAGCGACACGGCGTGGCCGGACTCGGCAACATCGTCACCCACCCCGGTTTTCGAGGACGCGGATACGCGGGCGTGATCACGCGAGCACTCTGCAGGGAGCTCATTCCACGGATATCGGTGATCGCGCTGAACGTGCGTCGCGACAACGCGCCCGCGGTGCGCTGTTACACGAGTGTCGGCTTCGAACCGGTGCTGCATTACGAGGAGGGCTGGATCAGAACGTCGCTGGCTCCCGCGACAACGACTGGGAGAAGCTCGAAAACCCATGTCTCTCCCAGAACTGATGGCCCATAGTCAGGCGAATCGACCAGCTTTACTCAATATCTCCAATGCATCCACAGTCAGGAATTGGTTAGCCTTGCCAAGCGTCTCCATTTCCCAATGCACATTGGTATGTCCTTCTTTGTTCTTATTGTGATGAAACAGTTTGCGTTCCATCTCCCAACCTTGCCCCTCTATGAATTTGGATTCGAGCAAGTCCAGCGCTTTATCGCAGCGGCGGTCGGTAATGTGGCCAGATCGAGCCAGGATGTGCAATCCCGCCATGAAGTTATATAGCCGTGGGTAAGGATAAGACATCTTTGAATAGACAGTACGTAGTGGTTTGCCATCCGTTCGTTTTAAGTAGACCTGCCGATCCAATAGAATCTCTGCACAATTATGGATCGCCTGTTTGATTTCCGATGAGTCGTTTACCGACTGGTAGGTGACCAGGCCTCGCATCCCATAAGCCGTATGAACAATGGTAGGTCCCTTGGTATTTGGTTTCTTATTACAATTCCATCCGCCATTCGGCCATTGATATCGAAGCAGACTGTCACAAAGTTGCGCAGTTTCCCGGTTGGAGATGCCAAGTACGATTGAGGCATAAATGGCGTTGCCGTGAAATGAACCATGGACCCTGTATTTATCCCTGATAAACAGCGGCCCGTCATATTCCTTCTCTTGTTCGTGAAGCCAGTGGTAAACGTGGTCTCGAAAGGGATTCAATGAGTTATCACCCGGCGGGTAATCGATGTCAGCCAGATACTTGAGACTTGCGTAGATAGTCGCAATGCCGGAGCGGCGGTTTGCATTACTCATCGCCAAATCCGCTAGTAGATCCTGTGCGATAGATGAGTCCCTGATTTCTTCTCTCGAGCCACGAACGATCGGATCGCTAGAATCAATACCTTGCAGATGTATTTGGGTTTTGTACCGAATAATTGGGCTAGTTGAAGTGCTCAATTGGTCGATGATTCCACTATATCGATGATGCATGATCGCAAACGGTGACCGTTACCCCCGCAAGAAACAACCCGCCTGATGCCCGAGCTTACTTTCTGTGTGTCACTGTGACAATTTCGCCGCTGTCGGCCGGTAGCGACGGTTACCGTATTTCAAATACAGGCGTCTGGGTGGTCGGTCTGCTGATAGGAAGCGGATCGGGTCAACGAGACGGTTCTTCTCAATGACGAAGCGCGATCTCGCCCGACGGCTCCGTGGATCTCGCGCTTGCGTTCAGAAACGTTTCATGGTCGAAGGAGCCATCCAATCACCTTCTCCAGCAATCCCACGGATCTCTGGGGAGAAGACGGGGGAGAAGACTGGGGGGGTGCTGTGCCGGGGTGCGCTGTGGCTGGGGTTGCTGTGCCATAGTCTTCGACGTGATCGCTGAGCCAGGAAGCCGGTATCGACGCACGCACCTCCACTACGCCCTGCTTCTTGCCCGTGGCCTTTCCGCGGCGAG
>JAPULC010000062.1 GCA_027295305.1 Gammaproteobacteria bacterium | reverse complement strand
TGGCGACCTCGTATCCGCGCACCCTAGCGCAGTTCCTGCGGACGGCCGGGATTGAGGCCACCATAATCGAGATTAGCGGGTCGGTTGAAATCGCACCCGCACTGGGCGTTGCCGATGCCGTTTGCGACATGGTTTCCACTGGTCAGACCTTGCGTTCACATGGCTTGCGTGAGGTGGCAACCGTGCTTGAGAGCCAAGCAGTGCTCGTGCAAAAAAGCGGCGGGTTGACGGAGGCGAGGCTGCGAACCAGTGAGCGCCTGCTGCGTCGGATTGACGGAGTACTGAAGGCGGCGCACTCAAAGTACATCATGATGAATGCACCTGCCGATGCCGTGGAAGCCATCGCACGAGTCATTCCCGGCATGGAAGCGCCGACCGTGATCGCGTTGTCGAACACGGACCGCGTCGCAGTGCACGCGGTGGCCACCGAGGAAGTGTTTTGGGATACGATGGAGAACCTTAAAGCCGCAGGCGCCAGTTCCATTCTCGTGGTGCCAATCGAGAAGATTATCAACTGAGTACGCGATGAAAGAGACGGTGTGGAGTGAGCTCAGCCCAAGCGAGCAGGACGAAATCCTCCGCCGTCCCGCATTGCGAACCGATGCCGGGCTGACGCAGCAGGTCCGTGACATTGTCAACGAAGTACGGGAAAAAGGTGACGCTGCGCTGCTCGGCATGACGGCTCGCTTTGACGGGGTCTGTCTTTCCGACCTCGAAGTCTCAGCCAGCGAGTGGAGGCGGGAAACGCAGAGCATCAACGGCGATGTTCCCGCCGCGATGAAGCGAGCGATCGGTAGATTGGAACTTTTTCACCGGCGCCAGCGCCCACGCGATATCGTGATGGACATTTCCGAAGGGGCTCGCTGCTGGCGTCAGAGCCGCGCCATTGGCCGAGTGGGAATGTATATACCGGGCGGCCGCGCGCCCCTGGCATCGACAGTCCTAATGGTCGGAGTGCCCGCCCAGCTCGCCGGTTGCCCTGTGCGGATCATGTGCACACCACCGCAGGAGCATGGCGGCGTTGACCGACACGTCTTGCTGGCAGCCAAGTTGGTGGGTATTCAGCGTGTGTTCAAGGTGGGCGGTGCGCAGGCCATCGCTGCCATGGCCTACGGAACCGACAGCGTACCCAAGGTGGACAAGATCTTTGGCCCCGGCAACGTCTGGGTGACCGAGGCCAAAGGCCTCTGCGCACTCGATTCAAACGGTGCCGCGTGTGACTTGCCCGCCGGACCATCGGAGGTCATGGTCTTGGCTGATGGGGATGCCACACCCTCCTTTGTGGCGTCGGACCTCCTCGCGCAAGCAGAGCATGGTGCCGACTCGCATGTCGTTTTGCTTACAACGAGCGGCGAATTGATGGCGTCGGTCGCTCGGCAATTGGAGACCCTGGTGGCCCGCCTTCCCAACGCTGACGTTGCACGGCAGTCTCTTGCCCGCGGTGCCGCCATAAGAGTCGATGACGTGAATCAGGCCCTGGCGATTGCCAACCGCTACGCGCCTGAACATTTGATCCTTCAGATCAATGAGGCGCGATCTTACATCGAGCGGGTGCACGCGGCGGGGTCGGTCTTCCTCGGGCCATGGTCGCCGGAAGTGGTGGGCGACTACGCGAGCGGCACCAACCACGTGCTTCCAACTTATGGCTTAGCGCGCAGCCACAGCGGGCTCGGACTCGAAAGCTTTCTCACTCAGATCACGTTTCAAGAGCTGAGCCCAGCGGCATTGACCGACATCGGTCCAACGGTCGAGACACTGGCGGAGATTGAGAACCTCCCAGCACACAAGCGGTCGGTCTCTTTGCGCCTACAGGAGCTGGGTCGGAAACAGGGGAGCAGTGCAGCACCGGTCGCTCCAGTGCATCTTGCGCGATTGGTGGTGCAAGGCATGGAGCCGTACGAGTCGGCGCGCAGCAAAAAGAACCTAGGCGCCACGATCTACCTCGATGCCAATGAGCTACCGATCGACCCGAAAAACAGCGCGCATGGGCTGGACCGCAACCTCAATCGATATCCAGAACCGCAACCAGAAGCGTTGATCAAGCGTCTGGCGAAGATCTATCAGACAAAGGTCGAGTCCCTTTTTCTCGGACGCGGAGTCGACGATGCCATCGACGCCTTGCTGCGCGTGTTCTGCGAGCCGGAACAGGACAGTATCATCATCTGCCCACCCACCTACGGCGTGTACGAAACGGCATCGACCATTCAGGGCGCAGGCGTCGTCCGCGTGCCACTGCTGACAAGCTCGGGCTTCGCGCTCGATGTACCAAGCATCTGTACTGCATGGCAACCCGGAACCAACTTGGTCTTCCTGTGCTCCCCGAACAATCCCACTGGCAACCTCATGGCCTCTGACGACATGACCGCGCTCTGCAAGAGTCTGGCGGGCCGCGCCGTCGTCGTTCTGGACCAGGCCTACATCGAATTCTCCCAGAATGACGCGTGGAAACCAGACTTCAGTGAACTCCCAAACTTGGTAGTGCTTCGCACGCTGTCCAAGGCGTGGGGCCTCGCGGGCGCACGAGTTGGTGCCGCCCTGGCTCATCCTCAAGTGATCGAGCTCCTCCACAAGGTACGCGCGCCCTACCCCTTGAGCGCGCCCTCGGTCAGGCTTGCGGAGCAGGCGCTGATGGGAACCGGCTTGGCCATGTGCGAAGAACATGCCCGCAGCGTCCGAGCGCAAAGAGCGGTGCTGGCAAAGTCGCTGTCGGAACTGGCTTGCGTCGTCCACGTCTTCCCGAGCGAGGCCAACTTCTTGCTGGTTCAGACCGTAAGCGCAGGGGACTTTGTGGCCAACTGCCAGGCGGCGGGTATCGTCGTACGGAACCGCAACGAACCGCATATAGAAGAGTGCGTGCGGGTTTCTGTGGGCACGCCGGAGGAAAACCGAGCATTGATTGTGGCACTCCGAGCGTAGCACATGCAGAAACTCCTGTTCGTAGATCGTGATGGGACGCTCATTCGTGAGCCGCCCGACGAACAGATCGATTGCCTCGAGAGGCTCGCCCTGATGCCCGAGGTAATTCCTTCGCTGCTTCAATTGCGGGACGCAGGCTATCACTTTGTCATGATCACCAACCAAGACGGCCTTGGAAGTGAAGCCTTTCCTCAGGAGGCGTTCGACCGGACACAAAAGGCGATGCTGGAACTCTTCACATCGCAGGGCATCACGTTCGATGAGCTCCTTGTCTGTCCCCACCTCCCGAACGATGATTGCCGTTGTCGCAAACCGCACCTAGGGCTGGTCCGTCACATCCTACAACGCGATGGCGTCGATTGGGCACGCAGCTGGGTGGTTGGCGATCGTGATAGCGATATGGAGCTGGCCCAAAACATGGGCATCCAGGGCATGCGGGTGACAGAGAGCGGCGAGGATGGAGAAAGCTGGCCGGCCATTGTGCGCAAGGTGCTGTCCGCCACACGAGAGGCGGAATATGTGCGCAAGACGCATGAAACTAACGTCACCGTGTGGGTTGATCTCGACCACTACACAAAGGAGACCATCAGCACGGGGATCGGGTTCTTCGATCACATGCTTGAGCAGTTGGCGAAGCACGGCGCGTTCGCGCTGTCGCTGCAGGTCAAGGGCGACCTCGAGGTCGATGATCATCACACGGTCGAAGATGTGGGCCTGGCACTGGGCCAGGCGCTGCGACGCGCGGT
>JAPULC010000061.1 GCA_027295305.1 Gammaproteobacteria bacterium | reverse complement strand
CAAGTGCGGCGGTGTGAAGCGTCTATTCGCTCGCGAACCATCGTCACATTGAGGATAATTGCCACTCGTCAGCCGCAGTGAACGTGCATTGAACAGTACGGAATTCGAACGCAGGGTGGTCTCTGGAATGCGTCCCACGGGACGCATGCATATCGGCCACCTCCACGGTGCCCTCAAGAACTGGGTCCAGCTTCAGCACGAATTCGAGTGTTATTTCTTCGTCGCCGACTGGCACGCGCTCACCACGCATTACGCAGATTCATACGATATCGAGCAAAACACCTGGGAGATGCTCATCGATTGGCTTGCCGTCGGCATCAACCCCGGGGCGGCGACACTGTTCATCCAGTCGAAGGTGCCCGAGCATGCCGAGCTGCATCTCCTGTTATCGATGATCACGCCGCTGGGCTGGCTCGAGCGTGTACCGTCGTACAAGGATCAGCAGCAGAACCTGACGAACGCCGATCTGTCGACCTACGGATTTCTGGGCTATCCGTTGCTGCAAGCAGCGGACATTCTGATCTATCGCGCGGGCAAGGTACCGGTGGGGGCCGATCAGGTTGCGCACGTGGAGATGACGCGGGAGGTGGCACGTCGTTTCAACTATCTCTATGGACGCGAGCCCGGATTCGAAGAGCAGGCGAAGATGGCGATTCACAAGATGGGCAGGCGCGCCGCGCGTCGCTACGAGGAGTTGCGCAAGAGCTACCAGGAGCGTGGCGACGACGAAGCCCTCGCGAATGCGCGAGCACTGGTGGAGGAGCAGCAGAACCTTGCGATTGGTGACAAGGAGCGCCTGCTCGGTTTCATCGAGGGCGGGGGTAAGCAGATCCTCCCCGAGCCGCAGGCGTTGTTGACCAATACGCCGGACGTGCCCGGGGTGGATGGCCGCAAGATGTCGAAGTCCTACGGCAACGCCATCGCGCTGCGTGAATCCCCCGAAATCGTCGAGAAGCAGATCCGCACCATGCAGACCGACCCGGCGCGGGCGCGTCGCCATGATCCGGGAGATCCCGCGAAGTGTCCGGTCTTCACGCTCCACCAGATCTACTCGAGCGACGAGACTCAAGTGTGGGCTGCGGAAGGCTGCCGCAGCGCCTCTATCGGTTGCCTCGACTGCAAGGCACCGCTGTGCGAGGCCGTTCTGGCAGAGCTCAAGCCGATCCGGGAGCGTGCGGAGCAGTTCGAGGAAAATCCGGATCTGGTGAAGAACATGATCGCGGAGGGTACCGAGGCGGCCCGAGAAGAGGCCCGGGAGACACTGGAGGCGGTGCGCTCCGCCATTGGCATCTCCTATCGCTGAGATGGCTGAAGACACCGACACCGACTCGAAGCCGACGCATCGGCTCGAAGCATTGCGGGCGCAATACGGCGACGGCGACGCGCACCAGGGTGAGTTCCCCTTTGCGGTGGTGGACGGGCAGCCGGTCACGGAGCTGCCAACGGATCTCTACATTCCTCCCGATGCTCTCGAGGTGTTTCTCGAAGCCTTCGAAGGACCGCTTGATCTGCTGCTCTATCTGATCCGCCGTCAGAACCTCGACATCCTGGACATCAAGGTGGCAGCGATCACGCAACAGTACATGCAGTACGTGGAGCTCATGCAGACCATGCGTTTCGAGCTCGCCGCGGAATACCTCGTGATGGCCGCCATGCTTGCCGAGATAAAATCTCGCATGTTGCTGCCGCACCACGAGGAGGATGAGGACGCCGAGGCGGACCCGCGCGCAGAGCTGATCCGCCGCCTGCAGGAATACGAGCGATTCAAGACGGCGTCGGAAGATCTCGACGCGTTGCCGCGGCTCGAGCGCGATCTTTATCCCGCTTCGGCCGATCCACCTCCGATCGAGCGCGAGCGACCCGCGCCGGTAGTCGATCTGCGGGAGATGGTCGTGGCGTTTGCGGAGGTATTGAGGCGGGCAGAGTTGTACAAGTCCCACGGGGTCCAGCTCGAGCCGCTGTCGGTGCGCGAGCGCATGACGGACATGCTCAATAGCCTTTCCGGCAGCGGCGAATTTCTGTCGTTCCACTCGTTGTTCGATCTCGTGGAAGGGCGTCGTGGGGTGGTGGTGACATTCCTTGCACTCATGGAGTTGATGCGCGAGGGTATGGTGGATGTCGTGCAGACGGAGCCCTACAGTCCGATTCACGTGAAGACGAGGGTGGCGCCTTGAGTCAGGTTCCTCCCGAGCAGCTGCGCAGGATCATCGAAGGGACATTGCTCGCTGCCGGCGAGCCGATTCCCATCGAACGCATCCTCGCGCTGTTTCCGACGGATCCCCCCACCCGGGCCGAGGTGCGCGAAGCGCTGCAAGGCATCGAGGAATCCTGCGAGGGGCGCGGCTTCGCGCTCCAGGAGGTGGCGAGTGGATTCCGCTTTCAGGTGGCTCACGATCTGGGTCCGTGGGTGGGCCGGCTCTGGGACGAGCGTCCGCCACGGTATTCACGCGCCCTGCTCGAGACCCTCGCATTGATCGCGTACCGACAACCCGTGACCCGCGGTGACATCGAGCAGGTGCGTGGCGTGAGCGTCAGCAGCAACATCGTTCGCACCATGCTCGAGCGCGGGTGGATTCGAATCGTCGGTCATCGTGATTCGCCGGGGCGTCCCTCGCTTTACGCTACCACGAAGCAGTTTCTCGACTACTTCAATCTGAAGAGTCTCGACGAATTGCCGCCGCTGTCGGAGCTCAAGGACCTCGGATCACTGACCCCGGAGTTCGATTTCGATCCGGAGGACGAGGCCGATTCCCGGACATCCAGCGACGTGGATGAGAGCACGGACTCCGATGCCGCCGATGCCTATGAATCGGAGGATGGCGATGAATCGGAGGATGGCGATCAATCGGAGGATGGTGATGACTCAGATGAAGATCGACCATCGGACACCGAGCGGATCCATGAGCCGGGGGGTTGAGTCGCGCGACACGGGCGCTAGAGGGCAACGCGCCAGAGGCGCACGCGCTAAAGGTGCACGTGCTAAAGGTGCACGTGTCAAAGGCGTACGCCCTGCAGGCGTACGCTTGCAGAAATTCCTTGCCGGTCTCGGTTTCGGCTCGCGCCGGGAAATCGAAGGTTGGATTCGCGATCAACGTGTGCGCGTCAATGGCAAGGCTGCGCAGCTCGGCTTACTTGTCGGCGATGGCGATGTCGTCCAATTCGGCGAGCAGCGCATAGAGGTCGCCATCGAGCCAACCCGAGCGCGAGTGTTGCTGTACAACAAGCGCACAGGGGAGATCTGCACGCGGCACGACCCCGAAGGACGAACCACCGTTTTTGCACGTCTGCCTCGACTGAGATCGGGGCGCTGGGTGAGTATCGGGCGGCTCGATTTCAACACCAGTGGTGTCCTTCTGTTCACCAACGATGGCACGTTGGCGCACCGACTGATGCACCCGTCGGCTGGCATCGACCGCGAATATGCCGTGCGCGTAGATGGCACCCTCGAGCCTGAACTCATCCAACGACTGCTCGACGGGGTGGAGCTCGAGGACGGTCCTGCGAGCTTCAGCGACGTGCGGTACTACGCGGGCCAGGGTCGCAATCATTGGTATCACGTGGTGATGATGGAAGGACGCCGACGCGAGGTTCGTCGCATGTTCGAAGCCGTCGGCGCCCGGGTCACCCGCCTCAAGCGCGTTCGCTTCGGCCCCGTCATCCTGCCTTCCCGGTTGAGATCCGGAAAGTGCATGGAGCTCAATGAGGAAGAGGTGAGATTGCTCTTCCGCCTCGTGCGGCTTTCCGCACCAGCCGAGGCGGGCCCGCCACGGCCATCGAAGGACCGTCGCAAGAGCGTGCTCTTGCCTTATCCCGGGTTGAGCTGAGGTCCGAGTGAAAATTGTGCCTGGCACAATTTCCTCTGGCTGCGTCTCACGGCACCAGTTCCGCGCTTCGAAGCGTTGTCCCGTGATGCCTTTCGAATCGGGGCCCATGAGATACAGGTAGAGGTTCATGTGCTCATCCGCGATCGGCAGGCTCAGCGGATCTTCGGCTGGATAGGCCTGTGCCCGCATGCTCGTGCGCGTACCGCCGGGATCCAGACTGTTGCCGCGAATGTGGCTGGTGTTCTCGAGCTCGTCGGCCCACACCTGCATCAGCCCTTCCACGCCGAACTTCGATACGGCGTAGGGCCCCCAATAGGCTCGACCCCGCTGCCCCACCCCGGAGGACGTGAAGACGATCGAAGCATCGTCGGAGCGCTGCAGTAGCGCCAGCAACGCTTTCGTCATCAGAAACTCACTGGTGAGGTTGACGTGGATCACTTCCTGCCACGCGGAGGGTTCCACATGTTCGAGGGGGACCCGCGGTCCGAGGATGCCGGCATTGTGGAGTAGCCCATCCAGCCGTCCGAACCGCTCCTCGATGGCCAGCGCAAGCCCCTCGTAGGGTGCGTATTGCGTTTGCGCGAGATCGAATGGCGCGATGAAGGCTTCCGGCCCGTCAGCCGCCGCAATGCGGTCATAGACGGTCTCCAGCTTGCGGGTCGTTCTCCCGAGCAGAATGACGCGGGCGCCGAAGCGAGCGAACGTCTCGGCCGCCACACGTCCGATGCCATCGCCTGCACCCGACACGAGCAGGATGCGGCCCGACAGGAGATCGCCGCGTGGCGAATATCGAGGCTGCGAGTTCAACACGTCCTCCCAGCTAGTTCTTGCCCGAAACTCGCCGTCCTGGCGAGTTTCTGTTGACGCTGCGGCGAAATAAATTCGCCTTCATCTTGGTGGTCTCCCACCACGCTCCCAGGCCCTTGCTTTTTGCTGCGCGCGCTTCCGTAAGAGGCTCCGCAAAAAGCGGTCCTGCTTACGCAAGCCGCAAGGCTGGCGCGACATCCTTGTCCCGGACGCTAGTTCTTGTCCCTTTCGGGACAGGAACTAGCTAGACACTGCCATCCCCGGCAATGCTCGATCCGCGCGGCTTGATTGCATGCGCGATGTAGTTCACCCGCACATCGCGTCCGATGTCGCAGCGACGCGTGAACGGGTTGTAGGTCATGCCGCTGATCGCAGCCAGATCGAGCCCGGCTTCTCTAACGAAAGTCGCGAGCTCAGAGGGTTTGATGAACTTTGCGTAGTCGTGCGTGCCGCGGGGCAGGAGCTTCATCACGTACTCGGCACCGACCACCGCCAGTGCAAAGGCACGTGCGGTGCGGTTGATGGTGGAGAAGAACAAATGGCCACCGGGACGCGTCAGGGTCGCGCAGGCACGCACCACCGAGGCGGGGTCGGGAACGTGCTCGAGCAGCTCGAGGCACGTGACGACGTCATAGTGCCCGGGTTCCACGGCGGCCAGGTCTTCCACCGCGATGCGTCGATAATCCACCTTTGCCCCGGATTCGATGGCGTGAGCGCGTGCGACTGCGAGGGCGGATTCACCCATGTCGGTGCCTACCACCTCGGCGCCGAGAGACGCGAGGGCCTCCGTGAGAAGCCCGCCGCCACAGCCGACGTCCAGAGCTGTTTTCCCCGCGACCTCGACAAGGTCACTGATGTAGCGCATCCGTGGGCCGTTGATGTCGTGAAGTGGACGAAAGTCTCCGTTGGGGTCCCACCACGCGTCGGCCAAAGCGTTGAACTTGGCAATCTCGATGGCGTCGACGTTCTCTGCCATCAGCTCTTACTTATTCGCTCCGCCCACGCCCGGGCGTGCGCCCCCACGCGATCCTCGTCGAGAGTGAGAAGCACGCGCTCGCGCATCAGCAATTCACCTTCGCACCAAAGGTGGCTGACCTTGTGAGCGCACGCCGTGTAGACGAGATGACTGATGGGGTTGTACACCGGCTGCGTCTCCAGCTCCGACAGATCGATAGCGATGATGTCCCCCGATTTGCCGGGAACCAGACTGCCGATCTCGTCCCCCAGACCGAGTGCGATGGCGCCACCGAGGGTCGCCAGGTGAAGCGCATCGAACGCGGATAACTCGGTGGCGTCGTGATTGGATATTTTTGCGAGGAGGCTCGCGGCGTTCATTTCACGCATCATCGATAGGCCGTTGTTGCCGGCCGCTCCATCGGTGCCGAGTCCCAGGCGAATCCCGGCGCGACGCATTGCGGCGATGGGCGCGATTCCGCTCGCGAGCTTCAGATTCGACTGAGGGCAGTGCACCACGGCCGTGTCGGTTGCAGCCAGGGTCTCGATGTCGGCGTCCGTGAGCTGGGTCATGTGCACGGTCTGCAGAGTCGGTCCCAGCAGTCCCACCCGCTCGACCAGGTCGAGGGGACGCTCGCCGGTTTCTTTCACCGCATTTTCCACCTCGGCGGTCGTCTCGTGGAGGTGAATCTGCACGGGCGCATCGAGCTCGGTGGCATAGGTTGCGATGCGCTCGAGGTTCTTCGGCTCCAACGTATAGGTGGCATGAGGACCGAAGCCAACGATCAGACGCCGTTGGGAGCGCAGATCGTCTCGCAGCGCGAGTCCGCGGTGGATACAGTCGTCCGCATCGCGGGACCAGTTGTTGGGAAAGCGCACGATGGGAAACGTAATCTGAGCGCGGAGCCCCGCATCGCAAGCGGCGCGGGCGGCGGCCTCGGGAAAGTAGTACATGTCGCTGAAACAGGTGGTTCCGGCACGCAGCATCTCCGCGATGGCGAGCTCGGTGCCGTCTCGGACGAAGTCCTGATCCACCCAGGCGTGCTCGAGGGGCCAGATACGTTCATCCAGCCAGGCCTGGAGTCGCATGTCATCGGCATAACCGCGGAACAGCACCATGGCGGCGTGGCCGTGGGCGTTCACGAAGCCAGGCAGCAACACGTGATCGTCGAGGCTGAATTCCTCGTCTGCCTCGACCGAGATCTGATCGCGCTCGCCGACACTGACGATGCGCCCGCCGCGAAGCGCAATGCTTGCGCCTTCGATCACCTGCCTCGCGGGCTCCACCGGCACCAACCAGCGTGCGTGGATGAGTGTGTCTACTTTCTCCGCCATTGCTCCGAGCCGACTGTGCCGACAGCGCTACCAGAACCGGGAGCATACTGGACGCCGGGGGTATTGCCACGTCGGCGTGGCTCCCGGCGCACTCACACAGCGACTGCGTTTCGTCGCGATAACCGGTAAAATTCGAACCTTGAACCCCTTTGGATCGTGCTCGCTCCCATGGCCGAATTCGGTAAGGAAATTGTCCCGGTCAACATCGAGGACGAGCTTCGCCGGTCCTATCTCGACTATGCGATGAGCGTCATCGTCGGGCGTGCGCTGCCCGACGTGCGCGACGGCTTGAAGCCGGTCCACCGGCGGGTGCTGTTCGCCATGAGCGAGCTCAACAACACGTTCAACCGTCCCTACGTGAAGTCCGCAAGAGTGGTGGGAGAGGTGATCGGTAAATATCACCCACACGGCGACAGCGCCGTCTACGACACCATCGTGCGCCTCGCCCAGGACTTCGCCATGCGCTATCCCCTGGTCGATGGACAGGGAAATTTCGGCTCGGTGGACGGCGATCCCGCCGCCGCGCAGCGCTACACCGAGGTGCGCATGGCGCGGATCACGCAGGAGCTCCTCGAGGACCTCAATCGCGAGACGGTGGACTTTGTCGCGAATTATGACGAGACGTTGAGCATGCCCGCGGTCTTGCCCGCCAAGATACCCAACCTGCTGGTGAATGGCGCGTCGGGTATCGCGGTGGGCATGGCAACGAACATCCCACCCCACAACCTGCGGGAGGTGGTCAAGGCCTGTCTGGCGCTGATCGAGCGGCCGGAGATCACCATCGACGAGCTCATGGAACATATCGAGGGCCCGGATTTCCCTACGGGTGGCATCATCAACGGACGGGCCGGCATCGTACTCGCCTACCGCACCGGGCGTGGCCGGATATACGTGCGCGGCAAGGCACACGTCGAGGTCGACGCAAAGAGCGGCCGCGAGACGATCATCGTCACCGAGATTCCGTATCAGCTGAACAAGTCACGCATGATCGAGCGGATCGCTGAGCTCGTGAAGGACAAGAAGATCGAAGGCATCTCGGAGCTGCGTGACGAGTCCGACAAGGATGGGCTGCGCGTGGTGATCGAGCTTCGCCGCGGGGAGTCCGGCGAGGTGGTGCTCAACAACCTCTACGCGCAGACGCAGCTGCAGAGCGTGTTCGGCATCAACTGCGTAGCGCTGGTGGGCGGCCAACCCCGGGTCCTGAATCTGAAGGAGATGCTGGAGTTCTTCGTCCAGCACCGCCGCGAGGTGGTGACCCGACGCAGCGTCTACCTGCTGCGTCGCGCACGCGAGCGCGGTCACGTGCTCGAAGGGCAGGCGGTGGCGCTGTCGAACATCGATCCGGTGGTGGCACTGATCAAGAGCTCTGCGTCCCCCGCCGAGGCGCGCGAACGTCTGAGCGAGCGCGGCTGGGAATCGGAGACGGTGCAGGCGTTGCTCGAACGTGCAGGAAGCGACGCCTGCCGACCTGAAGGTTTGCCGGAGCAATACGGCTTCCGTGACGGCGTCTACTACCTGTCGCCGGAGCAGGCGCAGGCGATCCTCGATATGCGCTTGAACGCGCTGACGGGTCTCCAGCAGGAGCGGCTGCTCGATGATTACAACGGCCTCATGGACGACATCGTCGAGTTGCAGACAATCCTCGGATCGAGCGCGCGCCTGATCGAGGTGGTGAGGACCGAGCTCGAGCAGGTGGCGGAGGATTATGGCGACGAACGTCGCACGGAGATCGTTTCCACGCAGCTCGACCTCACCGTCGCGGATCTGATCACCGAGGAAGACCGAGTGGTCACGCTATCCCACAGTGGCTACGCGAAATCACAACCGGTGTCGGCGTATCACGCGCAGCGACGCGGGGGTCGCGGGCGCGCGGCAACGTCGGTGAAAGACGAGGACTTCGTCGAGCATCTGCTGATCGCCAACACCCACGACACCATTTTGTGCTTCTCGAATCGCGGCAAGGTGTATTGGCTGAAGGTCTATCAGATTCCCCTGGGCAGCCGTGGCGCGCGTGGGCGCCCAATGGTCAATCTCCTGCCCTTGGGCGGCGAAGAGCGCATTACCGCCATTCTCCCGATTCACGACTTTCACGACGGTTTCGTCTTCATGGCGACCGGTAACGGCACGGTGAAGAAAACCCCGCTCGAGCAATTCTCGCGTCCGAGATCCGCAGGGCTGATCGCGCTAGAGCTCGAGGAAGGCAACACGCTGGTCGGGGCCGCCGTCACGAATGGGCACTCCGATGTGATGCTGGTGTCGAGCGGCGGCAAGGCGGTGCGCTTCAAGGAAAGCGATGTGCGGGCGATGGGCCGAACCGCGCGCGGCGTGCGCGGCATCCGTCTGCTTGGCGCTCACCGCGTGATCGCGCTGATCATCCCGCTGGAAGGCTGCGAGGTGCTTGCCGCCAGCGAGCACGGTTATGGCAAGCGTACCGGCGTGGACCAGTTTCCCTTGAAGGGGCGCGCCACGCAGGGCGTGATCGCCATGCAGACCAGTGAGCGCAACGGGCGGCTCATCGGCGCCGTGCAGGTATATCCCGGTGACGAGATCATGCTGATCAGCGATCAGGGCACCTTGGTGAGAACCCGTGCGGAGGAGGTCTCGGTTCAAGGACGTAACACTCAGGGCGTACGGCTGATCTCGCTGCGCGCGGACGAGCATCTCGTAGGAATCGCGCGCATTGCCGAGACCGAGAACGGCGACGGTAACGGAGACGGCAACGGCGACGGTAAACCCAACGGCAACGGCAACGGCAACGGTAACGGTAACGGTAACGGCGAGAGCAACGGCAGCGGCGACGAAGTTGGCGATGTAGCCGAAGACCTCATTCCATGACCCGAGCTTTCAATTTTTCAGCCGGTCCCGCGACGCTACCCGAGCCGGTTCTCCTTCGCGCGCAGGAAGAGTTGTTGGACTATCAGGGTCGCGGTCTGTCGGTGATGGAGATGAGCCACCGAAGTCGCGAATTCATGGCCATCGCCGAGGGCTCGGAGGCGTCGCTCAGAGAGATACTGCAAGTGCCGGATAGCTATCGCGTGCTCTTCCTGCAAGGCGGCGCTTCGTTGCAGTTCGCGGCGGTGCCGTTGAATCTCAGGGGTGATCATCAACGCGCCGACTACATCAACACGGGTCATTGGTCGAAGAAAGCCATCGCAGAGGCAAAGCGGTTCGTCGACGTGAATGTGGCGGCGAGCAGTGAGGATGACGGCTTCAGCTCCGTTCCGGACCCACAGAGATGGCAACTGGATCCTGCAGCCGCGTATGTGCACATCGTATCTAACGAGACCATTGGGGGGGTCGAGTATCATTTCGTTCCCGATACGGGAGGCGTGCCCCTGGTAACGGATGCATCGTCCACGATTCTGTCACGTCCCATGGACGTCGAAGCGTTCGGGCTGATCTATGCGGGTGCGCAGAAGAATCTCGGCCCGGCGGGTCTGTGCATCGTCGTCGTTCGCGACGACCTGATCGCGCGAACGAAAAACGACGTGCCGAGCATGCTCGACTATGCGGTGCAAGCGGAAAACGGTTCGATGTACAACACCCCTGCGACCTTTGCGTGGTATCTCACGGCGCTGGTGCTGGACTGGGTACGCGATGAAGGTGGTCTGGAGGAGATGGCCGTGCGCAATCGTCGCAAGGCCCAAACACTCTACACCGCGATCGACGAGAGTAACTTTTACGCTTCCCCTGTAACGCCCAAGGATCGCTCGCTGACCAATGTTCCGTTTACGCTGGCGAACGATGGACTCGACGCGCTGTTTCTCGGGGAAGCGGAATCGCATCAACTGCTCAATCTCAAGGGGCACAGAAGCGTCGGAGGCATGCGGGCGAGCCTTTACAACGCGGTGGGCCAGGATGCGGTGGATGCGCTGGTTGGCTTCATGAGGGATTTCGAAGCACGGCATGGGTGAAGCGCCTCGTGGCTAGCAAGAAAGATCCGCTGCGCGAAGTCCGTGCGCGCATCGACGCTATCGATCGGCAGATTCATCGGCTGCTGAACGAGCGAGCGGGTTGCGCCCAGGATGTTGCGCGTATCAAGCTCGAGGACGGCGACGACGTAGATCCCGCGTTCTACCGCCCCGAGCGCGAAGCGGAGATCCTGCGCGGCGTCATGACGCGCAACGAAGGACCGCTCGGTGACGAGGAGGTGGCAAAGATCTTTCGCGAGATCATGTCCTGCTGCCTGTCACTGGAGCAGCCGTTGACGGTGGCGTATCTCGGTCCGGAGGGCACCTTCACCGAAGCCGCGTCGATCAAGCATTTCGGACATTTCGCGCGCAATCGACCCCACGCGACCATCGACGAGATCTTCCGCGAGGTGAAATCGCGTGCCGTGCACTACGGTGTCGTACCGGTGGAGAATTCCACCGAAGGAATGGTCAATCACACCCTCGACTGCTTCATGGGATCGGATCTGAAGATCTGTGGCGAGGTGACGCTACCCATTCACCACCATCTGATGGTGGGGGCGGCGACCCAGGACGACGACATCGCAAACATCTACTCGCATGAGCAATCTCTCGGCCAATGTCGAAGCTGGCTCGACATGCATTGGCCTCGGGCCAAGCGAATCGCTGTCAGCAGCAACGCGGACGCGGCCCAGCGGGCAGCCAATGAGGCAGGTAGCGCTGCGATAGCGGGGGATATGGCCGCCGATCGCTATCAGCTTCGCATCGTGGCCTCGAGCATCGAAGATCGCCCGGACAACACGACACGCTTTCTCGTCATCGGGCGCGAGCAGGTGGGCCCAAGCAGTGCGGACAAGACCTCGATCCTCGTCTCCACCAAGGATCGGCCGGGAGCCCTGTATCGAATTCTCGAGCCCTTCCATCGGCACGACATCAGCTTGTCGCGCATCGAGACCCGCCCGTCCCGTGGCGGCCCGTGGTCCTATGTGTTCTTCATCGACTTCGATGGGCATCAGGATTCACCCGGCGTGAAGAGAGTGTTGGAGGACGTGGCGGAGCAGTCCATCGAGCTGAAGTTGCTGGGTTCGTATCCGCAGAGTGTCCTCTGATGCCGAAGAGGAGATCTGACACCTTCGATCCGGTGTCGATCGCGCTTCCCGGCATCCTCGAGCTCTCGCCGTATCAGCCCGGGAAACCGGTGGAGGCGCTCGAACGCGAGCTCGGCATCCAGAACAGCATCAAGCTCGCGAGTAACGAAAATCCACGCGGGCCGGGTCCCCTGGTCCGGGACGCCGTTGTCCGCGCCAGCGAGCTGCTGTCGCGCTATCCCGATGGCAGCGGCTATGCGCTAAAGGAACGCCTTGCACCCCATCTCGGCGTGGCGCCACAGGCCATTACGCTTGGCAACGGCTCCAACGATGTCCTCGAGCTGGTTGCCAGAGTGTTCCTGGCGCCGGGAAGGAGTGGCGTGGTCTCCGAGTTTGCCTTCGTCGTCTATCCCCTCGTCGTGACCGCTGTCGGCGCAGAGCTGCTGGTGGCGCCCGCCAAGGCGTGGGGTCACGATCTGGATGCCATGCGCGCGAGGGTGCGCGACGACACCGGCATGGTATTCATTGCGAATCCCAACAATCCAACGGGCACCTGGGTGAGCCGCGAAGCGTTGATCGGCTTTCTCGACGCTCTGCCTGCACACGTGATCGTCGTCCTGGACGAGGCCTATTTCGAGTATGTCGAGCATGACGAATATCCCGATGGCATCGCGTTGCTCGCACGCTATCCCAATCTCGTCGTGACACGGACGTTCTCGAAGATTCACGGGCTGGCGGCGTTGCGGGTGGGTTACAGCGTCTCGTCCCCGGAGATTGCCGATCTCATGAATCGCGTGCGTCAACCGTTCAACGTCAACAGCCTTGCTCAAGCAGCGGCCGCGGCGGCCCTCGACGATGTCGGTTACGTCACGCAGAGCAGAGAACTCGCTCGGCTCGGCATGGCAGAGATCGAAGCCGGACTCGAGGCGTTGGGCCTCGATTTCATTCCTTCGTTGGGCAACTTCGTGACGTTTCGCTGTCCGCAGGACGGCGCTGCAATCTATGAGCGGCTGCTGCGTGAAGGCGTGATCGTGCGACCGATTGCGAACTATGCAATGCCGCATCATCTGCGGGCCACGGTGGGCACGCCGGACGAGAATGCGCGCCTTCTCGCCGCATTGGCGAAGGTTCTGTAGTGACGACGCTCGGCATCATCGGCGTCGGATTGATCGGGGGCTCCGTGGCACTTGGGGTGCGCGCGCACGATCTGTTCGACGAGATCGTCGGATTCGATGTTGCGACCGATGCCCTGGACCTGCTCGTGGCGGACGGTCTCCTCGATCGTAGCGCCGAGAGCATCGAGTCACTTGCGCGTGCGAGCACGCTGGTATTGATCTCGGTGCCCACAGGCAGCATCGGGGTGTGCCTCGCGGCGCTTGCGCGTTCAGGCCGATCCCACGAGCTCGCGATGACGGATACCGGAAGCGTGAAAGGCACGGTGGTCTCCGCGGCGCTCGAGGCCTTTGGCGAGCTGCCCTCAGGGTTCGTGCCCGGGCATCCCATCGCCGGATCGGAGCACTCTGGCGCCGCCTGGAGCGATCCCGATCTGTTCAAGGACCGCAAGGTCATCCTGACCCCGACGACGTCGACCTCGCCGGATGCGCTGGCCCGGGTGGAGGCGTTGTGGAAAGGCCTTGGCGCCCGGGTCGAGCATCTGTCCGCCGAGCGTCACGATCGCCTGCTCGCCATGACGAGTCATCTGCCCCATCTGCTGGCCTATGCGCTCGTGGACACCTTGGCATCGCAGCCTGCACCCGACGAGATCTTTGACCTGGCAGCCGGCGGATTTCGAGATTTCACGCGCATTGCATCGTCTGATCCACAGATGTGGCACGACATCTTCATGGACAATTCCGAGGGATTGATCGATGCCCTCGACCTCTTCGAGGGGCACCTCCGGAAGCTGCGCACGCTTGTCGAGGAGCTACGCTCAGAGGATATCCTCGCCTTGTGTGAGCGGGCTAAACAGACCAGGGATCGACACCTGAATCGCGGATGAGCACTCACGATCGCAACCGGGGCGACGACACCACCATCCGGCCACCCGTGATCGCCATCGACGGCCCCAGTGGCTCTGGGAAAGGGACGATCGCGCGGAAAATCGCCGCCCGCCTCGACTGGAACTTTCTCGACAGCGGAGCGCTGTATCGTCTGGTGGCGTTCTCGGCACTGCACGATGCGGTGCGCCTGGACGATGTGCAGACCCTGGCTTGGGTGGCGGCAGGGCTCGAGATTCGTTTCGTGCTCGACGCGACCCATGCCGACGGTGTGAGGGTTCTGCTGCATGGGGAGGATGTCAGCGAGGACATTCGAAGCGAGGCCGTGGGAGAGGTGGCCTCGCACGTGGCGGCCTACCCGGCGGTCCGGGACGCCCTCATAGATCTTCAGCGAAGCTTCCTGAAGCTTCCGGGTCTGGTGGCGGATGGTCGCGATATGGGCACCGAGGTTTTCGCGTTTGCCGCCCTGAAGCTGTTTCTGACTGCTAGTGTTGAAGAGAGGGCCCAGAGGCGCCATAAGCAGTTGAAAGATAAGGGAATGAGTGTTAGCCTCGCGGGCCTGCTCGAGGGCATGAAAGCGCGCGATGAGCGTGATCAGACCCGTGCCACATCACCTTTACGGCCTGCCGAGGATGCCCTGGTGATCGATTGCACGGAGATGTCCATCGAACAGGTATTGGAGCGCGTGCTCGAGGAGGCCAGGGCGAGAAATCTGGCCTGAACGCGCCCCCAACGGTAGGTGGAAAGTACATTCAAAGTACATGGTTGACTCGGCACACCAGCATTCGAGCTCCCATGTGAAATCAAACAACTCCGTCTGTGCTGGCAGGCGCGATGCAAATTCCTGGTTATATACATGAGTGAAAGTTTTGCCGAGCTCTTCGAAGACAGCCTGAAGACCATCGAGATGGAGCCAGGCTCCATCGTTACGGGCACCGTGGTGGACATCGACAGCGAGTGGGTCACGGTCCACGCAGGGTTGAAATCGGAAGGGGTCATTCCTCGGTCGCAGTTCCTCAACGAGAAGGGCGAATTCTCCCTCGAGGTGGGCGATCAGGTGAAGGTCGCCATGGAAACCGTCGATGACGGCTGGGGTGAGACGCGTCTGTCGCGCGAGAAGGCGAAGCGCGCGGAGACCTGGATGAAGCTCGAGACTGCCTTCGAAGGGGAGGCTGCGGTCACCGGCATCATCAACGGCAAGGTCAAGGGCGGTTTCACGGTGGACATCGACGACATCCGGGCATTTCTCCCTGGATCGCTGGTCGATGTGCGTCCCGTTCGCGATACCGCCCATCTCGAGGGTAAGCCCCTCGAGTTCAAGGTCATCAAACTCGACCAGAAGCGCAACAACGTGGTGGTATCGCGTCGTGCGGTGCTGGAGGCCGAGAACAGTGCCGAGCGCGAGGCGTTGCTGGAATCGCTCCAGGAAGGTCAGGTGATCAAGGGCATCGTCAAGAACCTCACCGACTACGGCGCGTTCGTGGATCTGGGTGGCGTGGATGGTCTGCTGCACATCACCGACATGGCGTGGCGGCGCATCAAGCATCCCAGCGAGATAGTCAACGTAGGCGATGAGCGCGACGTGAAGATTCTGAAGTTCGACCGCGAGCGCAATCGGGTCTCTCTTGGACTCAAACAGCTGGGTGACGATCCGTGGGTCGATATCACCGGGCGCTATCCCGAAGGCCTGCGCGTCGTGGCGACGGTCACCAATCTGACAGACTACGGTTGCTTTGCCGAGCTCGAGGAAGGGGTGGAAGGTCTCGTGCACGTCTCCGAGATGGACTGGACCAACAAGAACATCCACCCGAGCAAGGTCGTCCAGGTGGGCGACGAGGTGGAGGTCATGGTGCTCGACATCGACGAGGAGCGCCGCCGCATCTCGCTGGGTATCAAGCAGTGCCGCGCCAATCCATGGGACGAGTTCGCCAGCAAGAATGCGAAGGGCGAGCGGATCCGCGGGAACATCAAATCCATTACCGATTTCGGCATTTTCATCGGGCTGGAAGGTGGTATCGACGGCCTGGTTCATCTGTCCGACATCTCCTGGAACGAGCCTGGCGAAACAGCTATCCGGCGCTATACCAAAGGAGAGGAAATCGAGACGGTGGTGTTGTCCATCGACCCCGAGCGCGAGCGCATCTCACTGGGTGTGAAGCAGCTCGAGCATGATCCGTTCTCCGACTACACGGCGGCGAACGACAAGGGCACGCTGGTAACGGGCATCGTGCAGAGCGTGGAGCCGAAGGAAGCGGTGCTCGAGTTAGCCGAGGAAGTCACCGGAATCCTGAAGGCCTCCGAGATCAGTATGGATCGCGTGGAGGATGCGCGTAACGTGCTGAAGGCGGGCGATGAGATGGAGGTGAGGATCATCAGCGTCGACCGCAAGAACCGAACCATCGGCCTGTCGGTGAAGGCGAAGGAGCTGGCCGACGAGCGCGAGGCCGTCAGGGATCATCGTCGCACCGAAAGCGATCGGCCGGGAGCCACTACCATCGGCGATCTGATCAAGGCGCAGATGGATCGCGATACCTGACCCATCGATGGATGCAGATCGTGGATATGACTGAGTTCGAAACTTGGAATCATCCGGGGCGCATCATGCGCCCCCTCGCGCAAGCCAGGGATTTGCGATGACAAAGTCCGAGCTGATCGAACGTATCACCGCCAGGCAGCAGCAGCTGTCGGCGAAGGACGTCGAGTTGGCGATCAAGACCATGATCGAGCAGATGGCTCAGATATTGTCTCAGGGAGACCGCATCGAAATCAGAGGGTTCGGCAGCTTCTCGCTCCACTTCCGGGCGCCTCGAGTCGGTCGCAATCCCAAGACGGGGGAATCGGTGGGTCTTGCGGGCAAATACGTGCCTCACTTCAAGCCGGGCAAGGAGCTGCGCGATCGTGTGAACCTCGGAATGTCGGTCGATTACGTGGCGCACGATCAGCAGGCCGGGGCGCTGAAGGCCGGATTGAAGGGTCCCACGAATGGGCCTTCTATGGGAGAGCGTGCGGCCGGAGATTGAGATCGATCTCGTGTCCTGTCCGGCGAATAACTCAACAATCCCGTTCATCTCCCCGACTCTCGGGTTCGGCCGAGGGAGCGCATGCGTTATCTGAAACTATTCGTGAAGTTGATGTTGGTGGCCGTACTGCTGCTGATCGGCATCCTCGCGGGAATGGACAACAGTGACGCGGTGGCACTGAAATTTCTCGATTGGCAGACCCCTCACGCGAGTATGTTCGCCTGGGTTGCCGGTGCGCTGATCCTTGGTGTCGTGCTGGGCATGGCACTCTCGACGGGGGTGAATCTACGCTCCGCATGGCGTGAGCGTAGTGCGCGCCGGGCGCTGGAGCTTTCCGAGCAACAGGTCGAGCAGCTCAAGGTCACGAAGGAGTGATCGACACCACTTTGCTCCTTCATACCTCCTGATGGTGACCGCCAGTCTGCGCAGGCTTATGGCTCCTTTTCGGGCCTGCTCACCGCTCGCTCCGGTCTACGTGTAACTGCCGGCGCGGGCGGCAGGTACTGTCTGCGCTACCGTTCGCCGGACATCCCTGTCCGGCTCTCTGGCGATCGGCACTGCTTTATACGTCCCCTCTTCAAAATATCAGGAGGGCAGCGCCTCCACGCCCGCTCAAACAGCACCTGCCGCCCACACCGTAGGTTGCCGCACGATGTTTCACCGGAGATTGGATGCATCCATATCGCTGAGATTTCCCACGTCAGGTTGAGAGATTTCCGCAGGTAAAGCATTGCGTGCACTTGTTAGCGTAGTCGTGCCTCGATCAACCAAAGGAGGAGGTGAAATGAAGGGAATCGATCTGGTGCGGACCATCTGTCTCAGCGTATGTCTTGCACTCGGGACGATGGCGATGGCGGACGACGATGCGAACGCCCAGTTACCCGCCCGCGTGAACGTCAATACCGCCGATGCGGACACCATTGCGCTCGTGTTGGATGGAGTGGGCCGGCGAAGGGCTGAAGCGATCGTGGCATATCGCGAGCAGCATGGCCGGTTTCGCGACGCAGCGGAGCTCGTCAATGTGAAAGGCATTGGAATGACTACGATCACGTTGAACGAGGAAAAAATCGTCGTCCAGGATTGACGCTTTCAGCTGTCTTCGTCCGGTCCTTAGCGCCTTCCCATCCGACGTCCCCCCGTCGGCTCCGACCTGCCGAATGGTGCGAACCGCCTGGGCTAAGACAGCTTCTCTAGTTCAAGTCCAGAAATTCGCCGTCCGGGCGAATTTCTTCTCACGCTGCGGCGAACCAAGTTCGCCTTCGCTCCCAGGCCCTTTCTTTTTTACTGCGCGTTCTTCCGCAAAAAAGCTCCGCAAAAAGCGGTCCTGCCGCGGCATCCCATGCCGCGGAGCCAGCTAGTTTCCGGACGGAAACCAGCTAGCCCCATCCCCGGCAGATGCCGAATGTTTCTGCGATACTTCGAGTACGAAAGTCGCCAGGCACGAACCACATTGAACCCCAGATTCGAGCCCATCGAGGGGCGTAAGATCCGCTTCGGTATCGTGGGATGCGGGCGCATATCCGATCGCCATATCCAGGCACTCGAGGCGCACGCGGACGACGCAGAGCTCGTTGCGGTGTGCGATGTCGAGCCCGTACGTCTCAAGGACGCCGTGAGCGGCACCGGAGCGAGAGCGTTTGGGGACCTCCAGACGATGCTCGCGCAGAGCTCCGCGGAAGTCGTCGTTCTCTGCACCCCGAGCGGCTTGCATTCCAAGCAAGCGATCGCGGCCGCGCAATCGGGACGTCATGTGGTGACGGAGAAACCCATGGCGACGCGCTGGCGCGATGGCCTCGCGATGGTCGAAGCGTGCGATGAGGCAGGGGTATATCTGTTCGTGGTCAAGCAGAACCGGCGCAATTCCACCCTGCAGCTTCTCAAGCGAACCGTCGATGCGGGTCGTTTCGGGCGCATCCACATGGTGCATCTCAACGTTTTCTGGTCGCGCCCACAGGAGTACTACGACTCCGATGCCTGGAGAGGTACCTGGGAGTTCGACGGTGGCGCGCTGATGAATCAGGCGAGCCACTATATCGACCTGCTCGATTGGCTCATCGGTCCCGTTGACCGCGTGCAAGCAATGACGGGCACGCTGGCTCGCAACATCGAGGTCGAAGACTCCGGGGTGCTCAACATCCGCTGGCGCTCCGGCACGCTGGGTTCCATGGCAGTCACCATGCTCACGTACCCGAAGAATATGGAGGGTTCCATCACGATCATCGGCGAGACGGGAACCGTCCGGGTGGGCGGAGTCGCGGTCAACGAGATTCAGCACTGGGAATTCGCCGAGCCGCACGCGGACGACGCGCTGGTCAGCTCTGCGAGCTATGAGACCTCTTCTGTGTATGGCTTCGGCCACCCCATCTACTATGAGAACGTGATCAAGTCGTTGCGTGGCGAGGCAGAGCCCGAGACGGATGGCCGCGAAGGATTGCGCTCACTCGAGCTTCTGATTGCCGCGTATCTGTCGGCTCGCGACGGCCATAGCGTCGCCCTGCCGTTGGAATATTGATGGGCGGTTTTCATTCATGAACTATTTCCGTTGACCGACTATTTCGCGCATGAGACCGCCGTCATCGATGCCGGCGCGACCATCGGCCGCGGCTCGCGGATCTGGCATTTCGTGCACGTGAGCGCCACCTCGGTGGTCGGCGCCAGCTGTGTGCTCGGCCAGAATGTTTATGTGGCCGAACACGTCACCATTGGCGACAACGTGCGTATTCAGAACAATGTCTCGGTGTTTGAAGGTGTCACCATCGAGGACGACGTGTTCTGTGGCCCGAGCATGGTGTTCACCAACGTGATCAATCCACGCGCCGGCGTTTCTCGCAAGGACGAGTTCCTTCCCACCCTCGTGCGCCGTGGTGCATCCCTCGGCGCCAATTGCACGATCGTATGCGGCAACACCGTGGGCGAGTACGCATTCATCGGCGCGGGCACCGTCGTCACGCGCGATGTTCCCGACCATGCGCTGGTCATCGGCGTTCCGAGCCGGCAAACCGGTTGGATGAGTCGCCACGGCGAGGGTCTCGATGTCGCCGTTGGAAGCTCCGGTGAAGCGAGTTGCCCGGCCACGGGCGAGCGATACCGGATAAGTGAGGGATGCTGCGTGTTGCTGGGTTGAGCCAGACTACTCGAAGGAACTGCGTGAATGGAATTCGTCGATCTGAAGGTGCAGCAGACAAGGATTCGCAAATCCCTCGAATCGCGGATTGCGAAAGTCCTCGACCACGGGCAGTACATTCTGGGTCCCGAGGTTCGCGAGCTCGAGCAGAAGCTCGCATCCTTCGTGGGTGTGGAGCATTGTCTCGGCGTCGCGAGCGGCACCGATGCCCAGTTGATGGGTTTGATGGCTGCGGACATCGGGCCGGGCGACGCCGTGTTCACCACGCCTTTCACCTTCGTCGCGACGGTTGAAACCATTCGTTTGTTGGGCGCGACACCGGTGTTTGCCGACATCGATGAGCTTACCTTCAACATCGATCCCGAATCCCTCGAAGCGGCCATCGAGGCGACTCGGCGCAGTGGTGCGCTGACGCCGAGGGCGGTTGTCACGGTCGATCTGTTCGGGCTGAATGCCGACTACGCGCGGATCGAGCCGCTATGTGAGCAGCATGGGCTGTTTCTTCTCGAGGATGCTGCGCAGGCCTTTGGGGGGGAGAGTGGCGGGCGCCGAGCGGGCAGCTTCGGCAACATCGGAGCCACCAGCTTCTTCCCGGCAAAACCACTCGGTTGTTACGGCGATGGCGGTGCGGTGTTCACCAACTCCAAAGAGCTTGCGGGTGTGCTCGACTCCATTCGGGTTCACGGCAAGGGCGAGCACAAGTACGACAACGTAAGGATCGGTATCAACGGGCGGCTCGACACCCTGCAGGCGGCGGTGCTGCTCGAG
>JAPULC010000060.1 GCA_027295305.1 Gammaproteobacteria bacterium | reverse complement strand
ACGATTTGTATCTACTCGGGCGCCATCACTGGCATCGGCGCAACCCGCAGGCCTTGGAACGCGCGCAGAAACTGTTCGCTGCCGCCATCGAGCTGGATCCCAATTTTGCGCTTGCATACAGCGGCCTGGCGGATACCTACGTGTTTCGTTCGAGCTACGCGGGACTCGATCACGACGAGGCGATGGCAAAGGCCGAGGCATCCGTGGAGAAGGCGTTGGAGCTGGGCCCGGAGCTTGCGGAGCCCTACGCTTCTCTCGGCATGCTGCTCAGCAAACAGCACGACATCTCGGGAGCCCAGCGCGCCTACGAACGGGCTCTCGAGCTGAATCCCCACTATTCGATGGCCGAGATGTGGCTTGGAAACACATTGCAGAGCCAGGGACGGCTGCATGCAGCCCACGCGCATCACATGAGTGCGTACCGCCTGGACCCGCTACATCCCGTCGTGCAGCAGAACCTGTTCTGGTCGATGATGTGCCTCGGGCGCTACACCGAAGCCGAAACCCTGGTGAGTCAGGCCGTCAGCCGAGAATTGGAGCCCAAAGCCGTGTTCTCCTCGATGGCGGCAGCCGTCGCGTTCGCCCAAAGTAGCTATGCGAACGCCACGGCGTATGCCACACGGGCCATCGCCGCGGCGCCGGACGCGTACGAGGCATATCTTCTGCTTGCGAAGACTCAGCGGGCGCTCGGACAGACCGAAGCAGCCTACGCATCGCTGTTGCGCGCGATGGATGTCAAACCCGTGCCATGGCATGCGCTGCGCGCGGTTGCCGAGCACCACGCATGGCAAGGCGACCCGGCGTCTCTCGAGGCGTTCGTTCACCGTCACCGGGCCGAATTCGACGCCCATCGTCCAGCGTCTGAGCGACTGCTCGCAGGTTGGCGGGGCATCGCCGCCGCACGCGCCGGTTTCTACCGAGATGCCGTGTCGCTGCTGGAAACGGCCATTGAAAGCGCGTCGCCGAATTTCACGGCCAGCAAGCCAAGCGAGACCCTCTACGAGGTCGCGCATCTGGTGCTTGCGCTCAACGTCATCGAAGAAACCGACCGGAGCAAGATCTGGGTCGGTCGCGCCCAAGAGCTCATCGCGCGATACGATGGTCAAGGATGGGCGGATGCCTACTACCAAGTGCCGGCGGCGCTCGTGCTAGCGGTGACGGGACTCGACGAGAAGGCTGCAGATAGGATAGACGACGCACTTGCGCTCGGCTGGAGTCCTCCAGCGGACCTCGATAGCGATCCACTGTTTGCGCAGCTCGACGAGGCGACCTTGGCGAAGCTACGTCTGCGTTTGAATGAGACCCTCGAGCGTGAGCGCGCCAAGCTTCGAGACCAGCTGGCAGGGGTGATTCCCGGCACGTCCCGGCGCTGACGCAGAACACGCCGTCGTGAACTTCCGTCGCTTTGAGGCTATTATCGCCCGCCCAACTCGCTCTGGCGTGCACTTCGCCGATGGCGGAACCGAAGAACTCGTTTGTACAGCGCCTGTTCGCGGAGCACGGCGGGCCGCTCTTGCACTACCTTGGGCGACGCACGCTCTCGGGCGACGAAGCAGCGGACATCGCGCAGGACGCGTGGTTGCGAATGTCGCGTCTCGAACATCCGGAACGGCTGAGAAACGCGCGCGCCTTTCTCTATCAGACTGCCTCGAATCTCGCGGTCGATCGCGCGCGCCGGGCGGATGTGGAGCGGCGCTTCACCGAAGCCCAGAAGGCGGCAGATCCCGCGGCCGGTCACACACCTTCACCCGAGCGAACCGCCAGCGCAGACGAGGACCTCGACCGCGTCCGCGCCGCGATCGACGAGCTGCCACTGAAGTGTCGCCAGGCCTTCATCATGCATCGTGGCCGGGATATGACCTATCCGGAGATCGCAAACGAATTGCATGTGTCCACCAGCATGGTGGAGAAGCACATCATCCACGCACTCAAGCACCTGCGAAGGCGCCTCCAAGGGTGAAGGGAAACGTGACGCAAACCACAATTCGGCGCATCGGGCGTTGAGGGATCGGGTCCCTCGCTCGTCTCAAAAGGGAGTTGCAGAACCCCTCGAAAGGCACATGCCACAAGCGGAGCGGGACGAGAACCGATACCGATGACCCAGAGCGCGAACCACACAGGCGACTCGGCACGTGATCGGCGACTGGATCGCGCCGCGCAGTGGATGGCAGGTCTCAGAGGAGGCGGCCTGACGCAGCGTGATCGCCAACGGTTTGGCGGCTGGCTCGAAGCACATCCAGACAACGCGATTGCGTTCGACGAGATGTCGCGGGTGTGGGAACGCCTCGCGGTGGTGAAGCACCTCCCGCTTCCCATACCGCAAGACCACCGCAGAAGGTGGCCTGGTTGGGCCCTCGCGCCCCTGGCCCTGGCTGCGTGCCTCGTGCTCGCCGTTACGCTCTCGATCGTGTTCACGCGCCCTGAGAGTCATGTCACCCAGGTCGGCGAGCAACAGCAAGTGGTGCTGGAAGACGGCAGCCTGCTCACCCTCAATACCGATACGCATGTGGACGTACGCTTCACGGACGAACGTCGCTGGTTGAATCTGTACCGCGGCGAAGCGTATTTCGAGGTGGTGGCCAATCCCGCGCGCCCCTTCGTGGTGATCACTCCTCACGGTCGGGTGGCAGCGGTGGGCACCGCGTTCGGGGTCCGTCTTCTCGATGACCGGTCCCGTGTGATAGTGGGCGATGGCCAAGTAGCCGTGCTGTTGGCTAATGTCCCGCCTGGGGAGCTCGTGCCACTGGAAGCGGATGACGAGGTCGAGTTCGACAGCGATACCCTGATCAACGCCCGCACCGTGGACGTGGCAGCTGCCACCGCCTGGCGCGAGGATCGCCTGGTCTACGACGGTGTGACCCTCGGTCACATGATCAAGGACCTCAACCGCTACATGCCGCGCAAGATGGTGATCTCCGATCCGGACCTGGCGGGAACCCGCGTATCTGCAGTGCTCCGCATCGAGGAGCAGCAGGCCACGCTGAATGCCCTCGCACGCATCCTGCCGTTGCGCTGGACGGAATTGTCGGACAGCCTGATCCTGCTACACCGCGACGGGTAACGACACCCTCTTCAGGCGGCGTGACGCCTGCCCGAGACCGCAACCCCGATCTTCCCCGAACACCGACTTCTCTTTAACATACGCGCCAACTGCAGGAGATTGGGTCCAATGGGTCGGCGGATCGTACTGAGCGCCTTCATCATCTGCGTCCTCGCGCCTGACGTCCCCGCATCTTCGCTCCACTTCGACCAGATCGTAGACGCGGACATCCGGGAACAGAGCCTCGACGCGGCGCTTCTGCGGCTGGCCCGCGAGGCGGAGGTCTCGATCATCTTCCCGCAGCAGCTGGCGGCCTCTCTCGACGCGCCCAATGTGTCCGGGCCGGCCACCCTCCACGACATGCTGATCGTGCTGCTTGCCGCCACGGACCTCGAGCCCCAGCTCGTGGATGGCGAGGTCATCGCCATCGTGCCCCGCCGCCCGCCGGATCAGGCAACGATCACCGTGGTCACCGTGGCGCGACCTGGCCCCTGGAGCAAGCCGGCAGGCGGCATCGAGGAGATGCTGGTGACGGGAACACCCGTCACCGGATCACGCATCAGACGCCTGGACCCCGATTCCAACCCGCAGATCGACATCATCGACCGTGAGCACTTGGAGCTTTCTGGTCAGCAGACCCTCGCGGAGATCCTGCGTTTTCTTCCTGCGGTGGCGGGCAACTCGACGAGCACCAAGGTCACCAACGGAGGCAACGGCACGGCAATGGTGGCGCTGCGCGGATTGCCGGTCTCCAACACGCTGATTCTAATCAACGGGCGGCGCACGGTGACCGATGCGCTCGCGGGTCGCTCGGCGGACCTCAACACCATACCCCTCAGCATGGTGGAGCGCGTCGAGGTGCTGAAGGACGGTGCTTCCGCGGTCTACGGCTCCGATGCCATTGCCGGGGTCGTCAATGTCATCACTCGCCGGCACATCACCGGCCTGCATCTGGAAAACTATTTCGGCAGCAGCGAGCAAGGTGATCTGGAGACGGCTCACATCAACGTCATCTACGGGCACGAAGCCGACTCCTGGGCCTTCGACATCGGCGCCAGTTATTACGATCAGCAGCCACTGTGGAGCCGCCATCGCTCCATTTCGCGCACTGCGGACGATCGCCTCCGGGGCGGAATCGACAAGCGCTCGAGTGCCACACCGACGGCGCGCATCATGCTGGACACCGGTCCTGTGATACTGAACTCTCCCCGCCTCGACGGTGGCGATCCGTCGGATTTCCGCCCTGCCACCGACGAGGACCGATTCGATTACAGGACGTTTACCACTGCGGTGGTTCCCTCGACACGTACGAGCGTCTTCGGCCACGCCGAGTTCGACACGGGCGAGTCCCTGGTGTTCATCGAAGGCCTCGTCACCCATGCCGAGGCTACCAACACGTTGGCGCCGACACCGTTGTTCACGGGCTTCGAGGCCATCGACCTCACCGTCTCGGCGACCAATGCCTTTAACCCCTTCGGTCAAGACATCGGCGATGTTCGGCGCCGGGTGCTCGAGCTACCGGCGCGGGAGCAATTCAACGAAAGTCTCACGCTGCGTGGCGTGATCGGCATCCGTAGCAGCACCCGGATGTTCGATTGGGAGGCGTCGATCACGCATGCGGAAACGCGCACCGACGAGTCGATGCATCACATCCTCATCGCGGATCGGGTGCAACGCGCGCTTGGGCCCGCAGCCGAATGCGACGCGACACCTGGATGCGTGGCGCTGAATCTGTTCGGCCCGGTGGGCAGCATCACGCCAACCATGCTGCAATCCATTCGCACGCATTCCGATACACAGGGGCGCAGCCGGCTGGAAACCGCGAGCTTCGATGCCACTTCCTCCCTCGGACAGCTCCCCGGAGGCAGCGTCGAGTTCGCCACTGGAGTCGAATACCGCCACGAGTACCTGCGCACCGATCCTGACCGGCTAGTCAGCAGCGGGGGCACGATCGGCGGCACGAACTTCACCGCCACTGAGGGCCGCCGGGATATCTGGGAGTGGTACGGCGAAGTACTGCTCCCGCTGATGAGCCGCCGTCTCGGCGTGGAGTCACTGGAACTCGGGCTCGCGGGGCGCGTGTCGCGCTATAGCGACTTCGGCTGGACCAGCAATCCCAAGGTCAGCCTCATCTACCGACCGCACACGGACCTCACGTTGCGCGCATCCTACTCGGAAGGATTCAGAGCCCCGACGCTGCAGCAGCTCTACATCGGCACGCAGGAATCGTTCGCATTCCTGAACGACCCCTGCTCGTCACCCGGCAACATCGACACCATGCCCGGGTGCTCTCAGCCCTCCGATCCCACACTTGTTCAGTTCCTCACACTCACCGGCGGAAATCCGGACCTTCTGGCGGAGACGGCTCGCAGCTACACCATCGGTGTGGTCTGGCATCCCACCTGGGTCAAGGGGGTGCGCCTCGCGGTCGACTACTACGACATACGCCAGGACAACGTGGTGGATGCAAGCGCGCAATTCATCGTCAATCAAAATGCCCGTCGCGGAATCTTTGCCGACCGCGTCGAACGCGACGTGAACGGCAACATCACGCAGGTGCATTCGAGGCAGTTGAACATCGGCCGGCGCGACGTGTCGGGGATCGATCTCGCGGTGAGCGCAGAGCTGCCGCCGACACCGCTCGGCAATTTGAAATTCGCGCTGAACGCGGCTCACATACGCGAGTTCTCCGATCGGCTCGATCCCACGGCACCGATTCGCAATCAAGCCGGCACGTTCACCGATGAAGCCTCGGACGGCAACGGATCCCTTCCACATTGGAAGGGCAACGTCGGCTTGCACTGGACGCGCCAGCAGTGGGAGGCCAACTACACCCTGCACTACATCGGCGAACTCAAGGAAATTGTGCCGTCGTCACAGCGGAAACGTACGATCGACGACTGGCGCCTGCACAATCTGCAGGTCAACTATTACACCAGCCAGAGCATGGCGTCGCGTGTGACGCTCGGGGTCAATAACCTGTTTGACGAGCAGCCCCCCTTCTCGGCAGCAGCCTTCAACGACAGCTTCGACGGACGCACGTACGATTTAGCGGGACGCTTCCTCTATGCTCGGGTGACCGCGAAGTTCTAAACCAGTGACCTGGACCACTCGATTCAATCAGATCATTCACCGGACAGGCCGCTAGGTTGGACTTCGTCGGCAGCCACATCCTCTCCGTAGATCAGTTCGACCGTGGCGATGTGGAGCTGGTGTTCCGCGTTGCCGACCGTATGGAACCGTTCGCGGCTCGCCAGAAGATCACCCGGGTGCTGGAGGGCGCGATACTGTCCAACATGTTCTTCGAACCGAGCACCCGCACACGCGTCAGTTTCGGCAGCGCATTCAACCTGCTCGGCGGGGAGGTACGCGAAACCACCGACATCAAGGTCAGCGCCATTTCCAAGGGTGAGTCGCTTTACGACTCGGCGCGCGTCCTCTCGGGCTACAGCGACGTCATTGCAATGCGCCATCCCGAAGCGGGCTCCGTTGCGGAATTCGCACGGGCGAGTCGCGTGCCGGTGATCAATGGGGGTGATGGCCCCAACGAGCATCCGAGTCAGGCACTACTCGATCTTTATACCATTCGAAAGGAGATGGCCGCGCGAGGCGCCACCATCGACGGGCTTCGGATCGCCCTCGTTGGTGATCTCAAATTCGGCCGTGCGGTGCACTCGTTGTGCAAGCTTCTCGGGCGTTTCAACGGCATTCACTTCAATCTCGTATCGCCTCCGGAGCTCACCGCCCCAGACGATATCGTGGATGCGCTAAAGAGCGCCCGGCACTCGGTGAACGAGCTCTTCAGGCTCGAAGACGGAATTCGCGATGTCGATATCCTTTATGTCACGAGGACACAGGAAGAACGCTTTCCCAGCCAGGAGGAAGCCGATCGGTATCGGGGGCTGTTTCACGTAAACCAGCACATCTACACGGAGTTCTGCGAGCCGAATACCGTGATCATGCATCCGTTGCCGCGCGATTCGAGAACGATCGCAAACGAGCTCGACCACGACCTCGATCAAAATCCCAATCTCGCCATATTCCGTCAGACCGACAATGGCGTTCTCGTGCGCATGGCACTTTTCGCCATGGTGTTGGACGTCGTGGATCAGGTCGAGCGGAGCGCGCGTGACGTCAATTGGTACACGGCGAAACGCGACCCTGGACGTACATAGCTGGCGCAAAGTGTCCGGGACAGGGATGTCGCGCCAGCCTTGCGGCTGGCGTAAGCAGGACCGCTTTTTGCGGAGCCTTAGACGGAAGAACGCGCAGCAAAAAGAAAGGGCCTGGGAGCGCGGTGGTAGACCACCAAGATGAAGGCGAACTTGGTTCGCCGCAGCGTGGAAGGAAATTCGCCCGATGGCGAATTTTCGGCAAGAACTAAAGTAGCGCCTCGAGCTCCGGCAACGCCTTGAACAGATCTTCAACCAGGCCGTAATCAGCCACCTGGAAGATCGGTGCGTCCTCGTCCTTGTTGATAGCGACGATCACCTTGCTGTCCTTCATTCCTGCGAGATGCTGAATAGCCCCCGAGATCCCTACGGCGATGTAGAGTTCAGGGGCAACGATCTTACCGGTCTGTCCCACCTGCATGTCGTTCGGCACAAAGCCGGCATCGACCGCTGCGCGTGAAGCGCCGATGGCTGCATTCAGCTTGTTGGCAATACCTTCGAGCAGCTGGAAGTTCTCACCGCTCTGCATTCCACGTCCGCCCGATATGACGATACGGGCGGCGGTGAGCTCTGGCCGATCGAGCTTCACGATCTCTTCTTTGATGAAGCGCGACACCGCTGCATCGGTACTCTCATCCACGGATTCGATGCTGGCCGAGCCGCCATCACCGGGTACCGGATCAAATCCGGTGCCACGTACGCTCACCACCTTGATCGGAGCGGAGCTTTGCACCGTGGCGATGGCATTGGACGCATAGATTGGGCGCTCGAAGGTATCCGGGCTGACGACGGCGATGATGTCGGAGATCATGTCCACGTCGAGCAATGCAGCGACCCGTGGCATGAAGTCCTTGCCCGAAGTGGTGTGTGCACCGAGGACGTGTGAGTAGTCCTTTGCGAGCGCCGATACCAGCAGCCCCATGTTTTCGGCGAGACGATGCGCGTATGCCGGATCATCGGCGACGCGAACTTTCGACACTCCGCCGATCTGGCTGGCGGCTTCCGCCGCTGCCCCACAATCGTGACCGGCAACCAACACGTCGATGTCGCCACCGATGGCCTGGGCGGCAGCCAACACGTTGAGAGTGACCGGCTTCAGCTCGGTGTTGCTGTTTTCGGCTACGACCAGGATGCTCATATGACCTTTGCCTCATTCTTCAATTTGTCAACGAGCTCTTCCACGCTTTCGACCTTGATGCCGGCCTCGCGGGACGGCGGCGGCACGACCTTCAGGGTGGTGACCGACGAGCTCACATCGATGCCGAGATCATCGGGGGTGACCACGTCCATCGGCTTCTTCTTCGCCTTCATGATGTTCGGGAGCGATGCGTATCGCGGCTCGTTCAAACGCAGGTCCGTGGTGACCACTGCCGGCAGCTTCAGCGAGACCGTCTGCAGCCCCCCGTCGACCTCGCGAATCACCACCATCTCATCGCCTTCGATCTTCACCTCGGAAGCGAACGTGCCCTGTGCCAAGCCCGCCAGCGCCGCAAACATCTGCCCCGTCTGGCTGTTGTCGCCGTCGATGCTCTGCTTACCGAAGATCACCACCTGGGGTTGCTCTTTGTCGTAGATGGCTTTGAGGAGCTTGGCGATGGCGAGGGGTTGAACTTCCGCCTCCGTTTCCACGAGGATCGCCCGGTCCGCGCCGAGCGCGAGTGCAGTGCGCAACTGCTCCTGACACGCGGTGGCACCAACCGATACCGCAATGATCTCGGTGGCCAGCCCTGCTTCCTTCATCCGCACGGCTTCTTCGATCGCGATCTCGCAGAACGGGTTGATGGACATCTTGACGTTTGCCAAGTCCACACCCGTATGATCGGGCTTCACCCGGATCTTGACGTTGTAGTCCACAACGCGCTTCACGGGAACCATTACCTTCATGGGATCCTCTGGGATTGTTCTGAGGTGTCTTGCTAGCTAGTTTATGTCCAGAAATTCACATCCCTGTGAGTTTCTTCTAACGCATCCATGCCCCGGAGCTAGTTTCCCAACGGAAACTGGCGCGGAGATTCCCCCCCGCCGGAGGCGCAATAGTCTGACGGCTCGGCACTGGACGGTCAAGCAAAGCCCCGGTTGACGCGCCCTTCAGCGCTAGCATTGCGGTATACTCGCTTGCGCCAAGCTTCGCCGGTTCCCGCGCTGCGCCAATAAACAAGGAGAATGGGTGCCATGGCAGACGCTCAGCGAGAATCCATGGAGTTCGACGTCGTGATCGTCGGCGCCGGACCCGCCGGTCTCGCCGCGGCCTGTCGTTTGATGCAGCTTGCCGAGGCCGAAGGTCGCGAACTCATGGTCGGCCTCGTTGAGAAAGGATCGGAAGTCGGCGCACATATCCTATCGGGCGCAATATTCGAGCCGCGGCCCCTCGAAGAGCTCTTTCCGGACTGGCGTGAACGCGGTGCGCCCCTTGACACACCCGTTACACACGATGACGTGTACTACCTCCTGAACTCCAAACGGCACGTCCCGGTGCCGAGCTTTTTCGTTCCCAAGGCCACACACAACGACGGGAATTACGCCATCAGCCTCGGCAATCTCTGCCGATGGCTCGCCGAGCAGGCGGAGGCTATGGGCGTGAACATCTTTACCGGCTTTGCAGCGAGCGAGGTTCTCTACAACGACGACGGGAGCGTGCGAGGTGTTGCCACCGGCGACATGGGAGTCGGCAGCGATGGACAGCCCAAACCCAGCTTCGAGCCCGGCTATGAACTCCGCGCGAAGTACACGATCTTCGCCGAAGGATGCCGCGGCAATCTCGGAAAGCAGTTGCTTCATCGACACGCTCTCGAGGACGAGAGCGCGACCCAGCATTACGCCATTGGCTTGAAGGAGCTTTGGGACATCGACCCCGAAAGGCACGTGCCGGGCAAAGTCATCCACACCGTTGGTTGGCCTCTCGGCCATGGGCGAGGCACAACGGGAGGCTCGTTCCTCTACCACCTCGACAACAATCAGGTAGCCCTCGGCATCATCGTCGATCTTTCGTATTCCAATCCCTATCTCTCACCGTTCGATGAGCTTCAACGGCTCAAGACGCACCCACTGATTCGTCAGTTTCTCGAAGGTGGCAAACGCGTCTCCTATGGTGCGCGCGCCATCGTGAAAGGCGGTCTGACGGCATTGCCGAAGATCACGTTGCCGGGTGCATTGCTGGTGGGTGATGACGCGGGCTTTCTGAATTATCTCAAGATCAAAGGCAGCCACACCGCCATGAAGTCAGGCATGCTGGCGGCGGAAAGTGTCTACGATGCTATCAAGAGCGGATCCGAGGGCACCGAGGACTTGACCTCATACAGCGAAGCCTTCCGCGAATCCTGGCTCTACGAGGAACTTCATCGCGCTCGCAATACGGGTCCGCTACTGCACAGACTCGGCACTTTTTTTGGTGCCGCTGCAACATGGTTCGACCAGACGCTGTTCGGCGGCAAGCTGCCGTATACCTTGAGCGATCCGGTTCCGGACCACGCCACGTTGAAGGACAAGTCGAGCGCGCGTCCCATTGCGTACCCGCGCGCCGACAACGTGATTACATTCGACTTGCTCTCGTCGGTGTTTCTCTCGAACACCAATCACGAAGAGGACCAGCCGTGTCACCTCACGCTTGCGGATCCTGAAGTTCCGATCCGTGACAACCTGCCGAGATTCGACGAGCCTGCGCAGCGTTACTGTCCTGCGGGGGTGTACGAGGTGATCGAAGAAAATGGAGAGCCTCGATTTCAGATCAACGCGCAGAACTGTGTTCACTGCAAGACCTGTGACATCAAGGACCCCGCACAGAACATCACCTGG
>JAPULC010000006.1 GCA_027295305.1 Gammaproteobacteria bacterium | reverse complement strand
ATATCGCCTGGCTCGAAACGCATCTCGATGCACAGCTCCTCGGCGATCGCGTGAAGCAGATCCAATGCCTCCCACTGCTTCTCGGACATGTCGGGAATGCCCTCGAGCAGATCCGCCGCCTCGATGTAGGTGCGCGAATAGTGACTGGTGAACTTGCCGTCTCGAACGCCGAACACCGGCAGCGCATAGCTCTTCTTCGCGCCACCTTCTTCTTCCCCGAGATGCGATCGCCACATGGGCTGGTAGAGCAGCGCGGCGAGATCCGGGCGTCGCACCAGCATCTCGTTGTGCACGGCCACCGAGCTCGCTATGCGGCTCGACCCTCCTGACTTCGCCTGGCCGACGCAGAGCAATCCAACGATGTCGGCACGATCGGTATGGAAACGCAAGAGCGCAGGAGAAGCGGTACGTGCACGCGATGAAAGAAATACGTCGTCGCCATCGGCTGCCGCCAGTTGTCCGTAACGCTCTCCAGCCCCCGGACCCTCATCGCAGATTTCGCGCAGCCGCTGACCCCAGGGGTTCTGATAGACCGGGCGTCCGAGATGACTGCAGATGCCCATCCACAGCGACTGCAGCTCGGTCGACGAATAGCTCTCCACGGGCAAGCCGCGGAGCACGATCATGCCGCAACCGTTTTCGAGCTCCTCGCCGATCGCGACGAACTTCGACGCGAGTGTCGATAAAGGAAAGCCGTTGCGATCGATTTGTGTCGGCTCGAGCCCGCGTGCAACGGCCTGCCGAAGGGCTTGATCGAGCTCAGCAACATCCGCCGCAGTCAGATGCCGCAACCACGTCTCCTCCCTCAAATTGGCGCCGTGCCATGCAAAGGGGCCATCAAGAGCTTCGGGCATCATGAGTCAACGGTGGTCATCGATCTGCCGATCATACGACTGATGTCCTTGCACACTCCAGTCGCCGTGCTCAATGCGACCTGCTCGAGCCGCGACACATAGCGGCCTACTCGCGAAGCAAACGTCGGAGCTGTCTCTGAGATGCCTTGCTGGTTTGCGTCCGGAAACCAGCCGCGGGGGCGGTGATCCCGCCCGCGCGATGCGTCCAACGCCGCGCACCCCGGCGATTTGCCGTGTGTTACCCTCCACTTCCTGCCTTATCGCAAATAGAGAAAAAGTCCAATGACGATAAGAAGACGCTGGATGCTGTTCCCTCTCCTCATTTGCGTGTGCTCACCGTCCTTCTCAAATGCCCACGAGCCAGGAAAAGTCTTGAGGCCCCACGAGGTCATGGAGCAAGTCTCAAAGGAGATCCTTGACGCCATCGACGGCCGTCGTGAGGAGCTGGAAGCTAATCCAGAGCAACTCCACCACGTCGTGGATACGGTGCTGCGGCCACGATTCGACGTCCGCTACGCCGCGCGGCTCGTCCTCGCTAAATACTGGTCGCGAGCGACTCCACCGCAACGCGCGGCTTTCATGGAAGCATTATATGCGTCGCTGGTGCGCCGTTACGCGATCGGCATTCTCTACCATTCGGAGACGCGTGTTCGCATCACGCCCCTGCGGTGGAAGTTGCCTGACCCAGATCAAACCGAGGACTTCATCACCGTGTGGACCACGGTGACTTTAGACGATGGGACGGAAGTCCCCGTCAATTACGACATGCGTTGGGTCGACCCTGCATGGAAAGTCTACGACGTGAAAATCGAGGGTCGTTCGTACGTGGCCTACTTTCGGCAGGTCATGCGCGATCGTATCGATAGGAAAGGACTCGACGCCGTTATTGAAGAGCTGAAAAGTTCATGAGGCAGAAGCGATGATCTGGGAGTCAACGCTTCTGACGACGTTACTGGATCTGGCATTCGTTGCCATTGCCATTGCAGGTGCCGTGCGGTTGACAATCGTTCGTCGCAGATTGCGGATGGACAGTGCGTCGGCAGGTCTGGTCGGAATCCCCTGGGGGCCGCTGACGATCGCCGTCGGCTTGGGGATTCTTGGATTGTTCTATCTAGCGGATCTGTTCGTTCTACACGCACTCGGTGCGTTGATGGGCAGCCCCGCGGCTGAGGAGCTCACGCGCCAGATTCGCCTCAACTACAACTGGTTGGTCACCCTCACCTCTGCATGCCTGATCCTCGCCGGCATCGTTCTGACTACCGGTCGACTCGAGGCATCTCAGGCAGCCATGCGGAGGTTGAACGAGTTGCTGGAAGACCGAGTTGAAAGGCGCACGAGCGAACTCACACAGGCTACCCAGGAAGCCGAGCGCGCAAAGGCGACAGCGCAAGCGGCCAACCAGGCGCTCAAACAGCAAGACAAGCAGGCGCGATTGCTGATGGACGTCGCAATGGCTGCGAACGCCGCCGACAACATTACCGAGGCGCTTCAAGTAGCCCTCGATTGCATGTGCGCCTTTACTGGATGGCCCGTCGGGCACGCCTATGTTCCGGAATCGGAAGAATCGGATCGATTGATCCCCCTCGATGTGTGGCATCTGGATTCCGTGGATAGATTCGAGGTGTTCAGATCCGTCACGATGCAGAGCACGTTCGAGCGCGGGATCGGGTTGCCGGGACGTGTGCTGGCAAGCGGCAAGCCCGCCTGGATCGAAAACGTGCTCGAGGACGAGAACTTTCCCCGCCGAAAAATGGCTGAAGACATTGGTGTGCGCGGGGCCTTTGGCTTTCCGGTCAGCGTTCACGGCGAGGTCGAAGCCGTACTGGAGTTCTTCTCGGACCGAGAGGAGTCTGAAGGTGACGAGAAACTCTTCGAGTTCATCAGCGACGTCGGCAGACAGCTGGGGTTCTTCATCGAGCGAAAGCGGAAGGTCAAGCGCCTGGAGCACGATCTCGAAGTGGCACGGGACATACAGCGCACTCTTTTGCCGACCAACGATCTGGACTTCGTAGGATTCGACATAGCTGGCTGGAATCAGCCCGCTGACGAAACGGGCGGCGACTTCTTCGACTGGTTTGCCGTTCCAGGCGGTCACTGCTGCTTCACCATTGCCGACGTGACGGGACACGGCATCGGTCCGGCCCTGGTGGCTGCGATCTGTCGAGCCTACATCCGGGCTGCCGCCAGCAATGAACCGAGTCTGACGGCACTGGTCACCAAGGTGAACCAACTGATCAGCCAAGACGTCTCCAGGGGGCGCTTCGTCACCGCGGCAGTTGGAATTCTCGATGTCTCCGGACGCAAGGTGAGTCTGTTGTCCGCTGGCCACGGTCCGACGCTGTTCTTTCATAAACGCAGTGGGTGCGTGACATCAATAGAAGCACAGGGTATTCCCTTGGGGATTGAGCCGACTCTGCAATACGACTCGGCAATTGACCTTCACTTCGATCAGGGCGATCTTCTGGTGGTCGTGACGGATGGATTTCCCGAGTGGAAAAATCCCGATGGCGAGCAGTTTGGCATGCAGCGATTGTCACGGTGCACGGAGCAACTCGCAGAGCTTCCCTCTAGCGAGATCATCTCGAATCTGTACGCCGAGATTCGTGAGTTCTCCAGGGGCGTCGATCAGGCCGATGACCTCACGGCGGTCGTCATCAAGCGAACCTAGTCGCTGCCCGCAATACATGCATTCCAGGCGGGAGAATAACGGTCCTGAGCTCCCTCGAAGAGGGCAAGCTCTCCCCACCATCGCTTCGAGCGCGATCCTTCGAGCGGTGTTCAAGTGGTATAAAGGCAGAATTGGAGCGAGGCGGTGTGCCCGGTGTTTGGACTTGAAATGACGGATCACCCCGAAGAGTTGCTGCGATATAGATTTCCTGCAAAGGCATCTCGGCTGGGCGCCATGCGTAGACGACTGACCGAGTCTCTGGCTTCGATCAAACAATCGAAGTCGTTCACTCACTTCGTCGTGCTTGCGGTGAACGAAGCTGTGTCCAACATTATTCAGCATGCCTATGGCGAGAACGACTCGGGGGACATCATTCTCGAAGTCCAACAACTCGACGGCGGGCTGCTATTCAGACTCACCGACTTCGCTCAGAGGAAGTCGACCATCGAGGATATGAAGTCTCGCGACTTGGATGACATACGACCGGGCGGCCTCGGATGCCACATCATCAACGAGGTGATGGATTACGTGGCGGTCGTCGAGAGCGGGACTGAGCAGCAGACGAATGTACTTGAGATGACCAAGAGGCTGGCAAGTCAATGAGCCTCGGGGAGGAAAGGTGGATCTGAAAATGAGATCCGAAGAAGGCTTTGAAGTGATGGAGCTATCAGGAGATATCGATCTCCACTACGCACCCATGGTGCGCAAAGAGATTCTGGCAGTCCTCGAAGGATCGCGCGATCTATTGGTCAATCTATCTGGTGTAGAGACCATCGATAGCTCTGGAATTGCGACCCTGGTGGAGGGGTTTCAGCTCGCCAAGTCCAAGGGCCTGAGCTTTGGATTGCTCGAGATCAGTGAAACAGTCTCAGACGTTCTAACACTCACGCGGCTGAGCAGCGTGTTTCCGATCTTCGATGATCTGGAGAGCTACGTGGCGGCTGAAAAAAGTGACTGATCGCCAATGAGTGAGTCGACCGCTCATCCCGTGATCGAGGTGACGAACCTCGTCGTCCGCTATGGAGACAGGACCATTCTCGATGGCATCGACCTGACGGTTCGAGAAGGTGAGATCATGGTGATCATCGGCGCCAGCGGCACGGGCAAGAGCACGTTATTGAGGGCGCTTCTCGGTCTCAAGCAGGCCACCTCCGGTCGAATCAACATGCTCGGCACGGAAGTCACGACGGCAGGCACCCGACAGCTGCGTGCCATTCGCAGGAACATCGGCGTTGCTTTCCAGGGCGGTGCCCTGTTCAGCTCCATGAACGTCGCGCAGAACGTGCAATTGCCTCTCCGAGAGCACACGAAGCTTGATGAAAACACAATTCAGATCATGACCCGCATCAAGCTCGACATGGTGAATCTGTTGGGCTGCGAGAATCTCATGCCGTCCGAATTATCGGGAGGGATGACGAAACGCGCAGCACTGGCCCGCGCGGTGATCATCGACCCCAAGCTGCTGTTCTTCGACGAGCCCTCCTCGGGGTTGGATCCAATCACCTCGGCGGAGCTGGATGAGCTCATCTTGAAGCTGAAAGAGGTCATGCGCATGACCATCGTAGTGGTGACGCATGAGCTCGAAAGCATGTTCGCCATTGCCGATCGCATTACCCTACTGGGCGAGGGCAAGGTCATCATGACGGGTACACCGGACGAGGTAAGGGCGTCCACCGATGAGCGCGTCCAAAACCTTCTGAGCCGCAAGCCGCGAGACAATCCGCAGGACGCCGACCTACATTTGCGCCGCCTCACCAGCGCGCCTCGTTGATTGGTGCAAGGAGCGCTACGTGCTGAACGCAATCGAGAGTCTGGGATCAAGGGTCCTGATGATGGTTGCTCAGGTCGGACGGACGTTCCAATTGCTGGTCGTTGCGTTCTACAAGATCATCCTGCCCCCCTACAACCTCTATGCGATCGTTCGGCAGATCCACTTCATAGGCGCGCGATCCGTCGTAGTAATTCTCATTTCCGGCGCCACCATCGGCATGGTTCTGGGCCTACAGTTCTACAACACACTCGAGCGCTTCGGTTCGGTCGAGCTGCTCGGGTCTGCCGTCGCGTTGAGCGTGATCAGAGAGCTCGGACCGGTCATGACGGCGCTGATGGTGGTGGGTCGAGCAGGGTCGGCAATTTGCGCTGAATTGGGGATCATGCGAACCACCGAGCAGATCGATGCCCTCGAGTGCATGGGAATTTCGCCGGACAAGTTTCTCATCGCGCCGAAGCTGATAGCCGGCCTAATTTCGGTCCCGTTGCTGACGAGCATCTTCAGCGTGATTGCGATTTTCGGGGGCTACTTCGTGGGCGTCATTCTGTTCGAAGTCCCCGAAGGCTCCTATATCAATGGAATGATCGATGCGGTGCAGTGGTCCGATGTTCGACTAGGGCTCGTCAAGTCGCTCATATTCGGCGTATTGATAACGACCATCTGTTGTGCCAAAGGATACTATCTGCACCTCGATACACAGGGGGCTTTCGGTGCGGAAGGCGTGAGCCGTGTCACCACCGATGCGGTGGTGATCTCGTCGATCACCGTGCTGTTTAGCGACTATCTCATTGGTTCCTGGATGCAATGATCGTGTGAGTGATCTGATATGAGAAGAATCAACGTTGAACTGGTGGTGGGCTCGTTTGTGATCCTGGGCATCGCGAGCTTCACCTATATGGCCGTGATACTGGCCGGGGTCAGCTTGTTTCAAAAGCCTGGATACACGCTGACGGCGGCATTCAACTCCACCTCCGGATTGAGGACCGGCGCGGTTGTCGAGGGTGCGGGCGTTCAGATAGGTACGGTCACGGCCATCGAGTTCGACAACGAGATGTTCCAGTCCATCGTTCGCATGAGATTCGACGACGGTGTCGAGATCCAGCAGGATGCCATGGCAGCCATCCGTACGCAGGGAATCATCGGCGAGAAGTATGTGAAGATCATCGCCGGTGGCATGGAAGAGCTTCTGGGGGAAGGCATGGAGATCACCTACACCGAGTCGGCCATCAGCATCGAAGAATTGGTCAGCAAATACATTTTCGAAGGGAACTAGTGGAGTCGCCACCAGGATTTTTTAGTTTCGAGGCCGGCACCAGTATCCATGAACGTTTTGGGAGATTGGTGCTGGTGGGCACGACTGGACTCGAACCAGTGACCCCTGTGCGTTGCTTGCTGCTCAACCTATAGAAGTATCTGAAGCTCTTCCTGCCGCTTGGGTGAACCTGAATGTGGAAACCGCGAAGGTCTGTGTGAGTGATGGGCGTGCTTGCCCTGGATTAGTGGCGATCTCAACTCGAAACTACTTCAACAAATGATCTATCCGCTAGGAATCCGGTATCCAGCTCAACACTCTCTGCTGCTGCCAGCTACCTCCTCCCGCTCCAGATCAGCGCAGGCGGTCGGGTTCCTGCTCGAGATGGAAGTATCGACTACCGCCTGAGCGGGCCAACGCCAGGAGATGCGATGGACTGCTCTGCCGACTGGGCCAATCCCATCTTCTCTTGCTGACTGAGGTCGCGGAGTCCGCGCAGGAGCTTGTGATCGTCGTCGGCGTAGGCAAGCAGCT
>JAPULC010000059.1 GCA_027295305.1 Gammaproteobacteria bacterium | reverse complement strand
GAACTGGGTGTCAAAGGCGTCATTGAGCATTATCGCGAATTCCTGATCGGTCGCGATCCCATGAATCGTGGGGCGTTGTTGCAAGAGATGTACCGCAGCCAGTACTTCGAGGGTGGCCGTACCCTCACTGCGGCTATCTCGGCAATCGATCTCGCTTTATATGATATTGCCGGAAAAAAGCTGGGCGTTCCTGTTTATGAACTGTTGGGCGGGAAGCACCGACACACGGTGCCGGTATTCGCCACGACGTCGAGTCCGTATGGCCCGAAAATGATCGAAGAGGCGAAGGCGTTCATGGACCGTGGTATCAACGCATTTCGCCTTTCCTACGACAAGATGGATATCAATGCCGGGGGCTTGTTCGAGCCACGTGAATCGATGGCCAACTCTGCCGAGTGGCTTATTAAGGCCCGTGAAGCGCTCGGCAATCTCGCAATCATCGGAATCGATTACCACCATCGCCTGTCAGTCGCCGAAGCTGCATCGTTTTGCCAGATGATGCCTTCGCACACCCTGGATTTCATTGAAGAGCCAATTCGTGACGAAACGCCAGAGGCGTATGAGGCACTTCGGACCCTGACCGACGTCCCATTTGCAATCGGCGAAGAGTTCGCCTCGAAATGGCAGTTCCTGCCATACATCGAACGAGGCATCACGAACTTTGCCCGCATAGATATCTGCAATGTTGGCGGGTTTACCGAGGCCATGAAAGTGGCCGGGTGGGCCGAGGCGCATTACATCGATCTGATGCCTCACAATCCGCTTGGCCCGGTGTGCACGGCGGCATCCGTTCACCTTGGCGCAGCGGCGCCGAATTTCGCCTGGCTCGAGGTGAACCTATCCAGGGCCGACAACCCCAACCATGAAATCTTCACGCAGCAGGTCGTATTTGAAGGCAGCGGCTACAAGGTGCCAGACGGGCCGGGGCTTGGCGTGGAAGTCGATGAGAGCAAGCTCACCGATCCGCTGAAGTTCTGGGAAGCTCCACACCCACACCGCCGGGATGGCTCGCATACCAACTGGTGAGGCGTCGTAACCCAGAGGCTCAACTTGGTTCTAATACTGGAGCATGACGCAATGCGGCCGTAGCGGCGTTATACGTGTTCGCCTCCTATAGTCGTAACAGAGACCGTCGGAGTTCGCTGACCGGAGGTGCAATCGCTGATCTACAGGCTTTCGATTAGATAGGCTTCGCGCCACTCATCGGCAGTCGTATCGGGGGTCCTCAGCCTGCTCGCCATGTCGGCTAGCTTGTGGAAATCGCGAAGGTAGCTCCAATAGAACTCCCCACCGAGACCGAAGTCGTTGTTGATGGGTCGGCCGGTGAGTGCCGTCTCGATCGCATCGACCGTTCCGTGCCAACCAGACGCGGTCCAAGGAAGCGAGAGTGGGCGCTGTGCACCGTTGAACGCGTCGAGGAACGAAAACACGGTTCCCTCGCCGTCCGCCTTGAGCTCGAATCGCATGAGGTTTTCGGGCTCGGATTCGTGGCCCGGCACTCCCACAAAGTCAATGAATTCGTTCGTCTTGAAGTCGCGGATCGTATTGGTCCAGTGATGCCGAAAGAGCCCTCCGGGGCGTAGGTCGATCTCGACCGAGCGAGTCAGCCACCACGTGTCGAGTCCTGCCTTCGTGCTGATGGCTTTCCATACGTCTTCGACGGGCACGTCGAGTCTCCGTATCCAAAGCATCCCACGGACGCCCACGACCTTTCCTGCATTTGCCACGAACTCTTCTGTGTAGATCTCCTCGCCGGGCGACTTGGAACGACGATTGTCAATGATCCGCCACTTCCCGTCGTCTTCCTTGGACAGGTGGAACGAGAAGAAGCGTGGTCCCTTCCGAGTGTGGTAGATCACGGGCTTGATAAGCGCATTGTCGCGGTATACGAACGTCTCGCACTTCGTCAGATCGACTGTGCGCGTTCGAAACGCATCCTGTTTGATGAGCCCCTCGAAATACGTGCGCATATCCTCGGCGCTGACAAATCCCTGCGTCGAGTACATGCTGAGCATGGCATCCAGATCGTGCGCTTCCTGAGCAGCGTGGAGTTCCTTCAACGCGTCGAGAATTTCGTCTATGGCACGTGCGTCATTCATGGCCACGCCCTCACTGAGGTTGCATCAGCGTACTACGCCAAATCCACTTTGCCGAGCGTCATCGTTCCTCGCATCACCCCAAGACCTTGTTGATCATCAGGAACCGTCTGCCGTCAGCGGCAATGTTGAAGTTACGCCCATCCGAGGTAGGTCCGTACTGGTAAGCAATGACGTGATCATGCTTCGAGCGCCAATGCGCGTCGAGGGGTGGCCGCTGCTGCGCGAGATCTCAAACGCACAATGGAATTACGATCGGCATGAGCTTCGCAAGCGAGCACTATCAAGCTCAGTCCGCCATCACTGGCGGTCCTGTCTTTCAGATACGAGCTGAACTGCTGCTGGTATTGTGAGTTCTGTACAACCATGTCTGGCGCGGCGGCGATTCGCTGGAGGCGGGAATTGCCACAGAGGTGACAATGGAGATGCGAAGGCGTGGCGTGTTCGCCGCATCGACGTGCGCAATAACACCGGTGTCAATCCGCACTATGCGGTTGTGACCCAGATGCGCGGAGCAGACGCCGCTCGAGTGCAAATTTCAGTATGCGCTTTGCCACCTCCATCGGCTGTTCGACCGCCGGCAAATGGCCAACGCCTTCGAGCGTAACGTACTCCGCATTGCGTATGCGTCCTGCCAGGATCTCACCGTTCTTCACAGGAATGATGGGGTCGGCGGTTCCGTGGATGACCAAGGTGCGGGTCGACATCGACGGTAGGCGTTCATAGAGGTCGAACGCGCTGGTGGCCGCGCCGTGGCGGGCGATGGTCTCGTCCGTCGAGAAGCGGGCGCCCTTGAGTTCCAAGTCGAGGACGAACTCCTCGTGTTGTTCGAGGAAGGTTGGGGCGTAGATCGTGGGCAAAAGACGGCGCATTCGCTCCACCTTGGACAGTGGCTTCTCCGGCAGCGCGAGTAGCTCGAGCACCCTCGGGTCGGGGGGTATGCGGTGCTCGCTGCCAGCGAACGTGCCCAACAGGATCAGGGCCGGGACTTGGTCCGGATATGCGAGAGCGAACTCCTGAGCCACGGCTCCGCCCATCGATGTGCCGATGACGATTGCGCTTGCGATACCCTCGGCCTCCAGGATGGCCCGGCCGTCGGCGGCAAGATCTGATAGGGAAAATGCACTCGATGCCGGGCTCGAGTGGCCGGTCCCACGATAGTCGAATGTCACAACGGTTAGCTGCTCGGCGAGGGTCTCGAGAAAGCGCTCGCTCCAGGCAAGACTCGAGGCCCCGCTGTGATTGAAGAGAATCGCAGCCGTGCCCTCACCCCGGATGTCGTAGTGGATGAGATTGGCGTCGGTCTGTGTCGTCGGCATGTCTGTTCAGGTTCGCATCACCGACTTTCCAATGAACCAGTTTTCGCTGATGACCGCAACCCGACGCAGAGCGACTGGCGAGGGGATCGGCCGGTCCATGCGGCAGTGGTGAGGGGTGCGAGTCCTTGGGGTAAGGCGTACT
>JAPULC010000058.1 GCA_027295305.1 Gammaproteobacteria bacterium | reverse complement strand
CCCGAGACTGACGTACAAGGAGCGATCGCCTCCCTCTGCCCAACCGCCGCCCAGGTAGAGCGGCCCGAGAATGGTATCGAACCCGATGAACACGCTCCCCGCGGCGCGCAAGTCGCTCGGTGAGACGTCATCCTCGTCCTGCCAGACTTCACCCATTTCGAACGATGCGCCCAGATACGAGGGCAGAAACAGACTCCGGGTCATCTGGCGGAAATAGATCAATCGGCCGAGAAACATCTGCTGGCCGTTGAGCTGGTCGGGCTCGAGTCCGGAGAGATTGAGAAAGCCACCGAGACTGAAGGCTTGAAGCACATTCGCGGTGCCCTGATAGACGCTCCCCCCCTTCGCCGCCACCAGGAAGTGATGCCGGCCGTGCTTGGTTGCGAACACGCTGTCGAACGATGCGACTTGATAGTCGCTGCCGCCGCCGATTGTCGTCTCGGACTTGCCCCACCCGAAGCGATGACGCTGGCCTGCACCCGGGAAATACACGCTGTCCAGCGTGTCGATCGCGAGGTCGACCAGGAATAGCCCCAGGTCGTCATCGGGGGTCTCGAGGCCCGGGTCGCCCACCAGCCGATCGGTGGTCGCGGTGCCCTTGCTGATGCCCGTGCGAATCTCGCCCCAGTTGGACAGCTCCAGGCCGACGGCGAGGGTGCCGCGGATCGCGCGAACCCTGTATTCCGCCAGCAGATTTTCGTCCTCGTAGAGCCCATAATTGAAGGCCTTCGCTTCGATGCTGGGGGCGAAGAACCCGAATCCGAGCGCGCGGAACGGTTGATATAGCTCCGAGAAGATACGTGCGTCGCGGCCGATGGACAGCTCGTTGCGCCACTCTGCTCCCGGGAAATTGAGATTGGTGGCCGTGACACGGACTCCCAGGGAAAAATCCGAACGCCCTGAAAAGTCACCGGACATATTGACGCCCAGCTTCAGATAGTTCGGGCCCCAGCTCTTCAGGCGAGGCCTCACTTCGACTTGCCCCTCTGTTTCCCGGTAAGTCACTTCCTCGAACAGGCCCAGGCCATAGAGCCGGCCGATGCCCTTTTCGAGACCGTCGACCGGCAGCTCGGGTTTGGGATCCACGCGCATGCGATTCAGCATGTGTTTGCGGTCCGACTCGCTCGCACCCTCGCTGGCGATGGCAATCTCCTCGGCGGACACGTGATCCACCGGATCGCGTCTCAAGGTGCTGACGTGCGCTTCGAAGGCTGATTCGGATAGGCCAAGCGCGCTCAAGGCCTCGGCCTGCGCCTCGGTTGCCGCTCGTCCGATCTCGACGGCGTCCAGGGTTCTGTGGAAATCCGCCGAGCCGATGTCCCCCAGCGGCGGTACGATCAGGATGTCGTTAGGCCCGAGCATCTTGCGCCGAATATCGGCATTGGTGCGTGTCAGCATTCGGGTGAGCTGCGCGGTGATGTCGAGCAAGGATTCCAGTGTGTCTGCGCCCGCGAGCGGCGTCCCCACGTCCACTGCGATGATGATGTCTGCGCCTAGGGATTGCGCTACGTCGATGGCGAGATTGTTGGTCACGCCACCGTCCACGAACAACCTCCCATCGATTGTGACGGGAGCCAGGATCGCGGGCACCGACATCGATGCGCTCATGGACTCCGCCAGGTCGCCGTGGTCGAAAGCTTTGAAGGTCCCGGCAGCGATGTCCGATGCCACGGCCCGAAAGGGAATCGACAGCTGGTCGAAGTCGTGGATGTGGGCAACGTGCAGCGTCGAGCGTTTGAGAAACAGTTTCAATTTCTGGCCCTGCACCACACCTCGGGGGAGTCGCAAGCCTTTGCGGTCTATGCCCATGTCCGCTTTTACCAGGAAGTCTTGGTCGTCCTCCTTGCGTCGAAAGGACAGATCCTTGCGTGGGGGTGCGTCGCTGAAAATCTCGCCCCACGGCACGCTATTGAGAACCTCGGTCAGAACCGTTGGCGAATAACCGCTGGCATATAGGCCGCCGACGATGGAACCCATGCTGGTGCCCACGATGATGTCGATGGGCACTCGATGCTTCTCGAGGACTTCGATCACACCGATGTGAGCGCCGCCGCGCGCACCTCCGCCTCCGAGCACGAGGGCGATCTTCGGTCGATCCGGCGTTGCCGGTGCCGCCGCTAGCATCGGCGAGACTGTGGATAGCAGGGGCAGGACTGTGAGAGCGAGCAGCAAGGTCAGCGGCGGAGATGCTTGCCGCCTCTTGCGGCTCACCATTCCCCCACGTTCGGCATGTCGCTCCAGGGGTTTGCGGGTGGCAACGCCTCACCCGTCTGGAGCAGCTCGATGGAGACACCGTCCGGCGAGCGTACGAACGCCATGCGCCCGTCGCGCGGCGGGCGGTTGATGGTGACCCCTGCGTCCATCAGCCGCTGACAGAGCTCGTAGATGTTTTCGACCCGGTAGGCGAGGTGGCCAAAATTGCGCCCTCCCGAGAGCTCTTCCGGGTCCCAGTTGTACGTGAGCTCCACTTGCGCGCTCTCGTCGCCCTCTGCGGCGAGAAACACGAGGGTGAAACGACCGCCTTCGTTGTCGATGCGCCTGAGCTCGGTCAGCCCCAGCTTGTTGGTGTAGAAATCGATGGATGCGTCGAGATCGGTGACGCGGACCATGGTGTGCAGGTACTTCATCTTGCCTCCCCGGAGTTCCTTGCTGTAGGTATCGGGGGCGTCCGCACCGGGCGAACCCGAGCATCCCCCATGGCAGAATCATACCAACGGCGGGGCCGTGTTTTTGTTCCTAGCTAATTCTTGTCCAGAAATTCGCCGTCCCTGGCAATTCTCTGACGTTTCCGGACATTCGTTTTTGCGAGCATCAGCTTTGCGCAGGCAAAAAAAAGCCCTGCAAGGTTTGGGCGGTTGCAGGGCCAGGACCAGGAGTGTGTCTGTGGTCTAATGGAGAGTTGGGGTTGATTCGCTGAGAATCGCTCCTAGAGCAATGCGAAGCTGCTCTTTGGCGGTAATGACGTCAGTGCGAAAGACCAGAACATACTGATTGCCGCCAAACTCGTTTTATGTCCCTTGGGTAATTCCTTCACTTGCTGTCGTCAAAGTGAATCCTAGAGGTCAACTATGAAGGCATTATGGAAGTAATATGGATTGCGAGCGGCGCGAGGCACAGGCCGATTTAGATCAATTATTTCAACTAGTTAGTTCGATCCAGAATGCGGAGCATTCTGGATCGAACTAGCGATCCGGGGCATGGAAGCCCCGGCAAAACCCGCCTTTGCGGAGTAACACGCAGCAAAAGCAAGGGTTTTGGGAGCGAAGGCGAATTTACTTCGCCGCAGCGTGGGAGGAAATTCGCCCGGACGGCGAATTTCTGGACAAAGAACTAGTTAGTTCGATCCAAATGTTGACCTTTGAGCGCCATCGGGACCGGGCGGCGTGACCCGGTCAGCGTGACGCCGCCTTCAGCTTAGCCAAATCGTCGCTCGTGCGGCGCAGACTCATGCTGAGGAGCGTCGATATACCCTTGAAGATCTGGGCCCCCACGCTCGGAAACTCCTGCATGATGCGCTCGAAGTCCTCCTTGGTGAGCGCCATCACCGTCGCGGCGGTCTTGGCCCGCACGGTCGCCGAGCACGTCAGGCCGTCGATGATGGACATTTCCCCCACCGAGTTCCCTTCGCTGAGCTCGGCGATGATCACCTCGTCCTCTCCCTCGGTCTGCTTGATCACCTCGAGGCTGCCTCTCACGACGAAGCAGATGTAGCGCCCGGCTGCACCCTCCTTGAACAGGAGGTCCCCCGGCTCGAACTCCAGGGAAATGAGCCGCTCTTCGACGACGCCGAGATCGTCCTCTGCGAGGTGCTCGAAGATCGGCGTATTGGTGAGCAGTTGAAAATTGGTGGGATTCATGGCGCAGCTGCGCATTTCGCATCGTTGCTGGATCAGTGTAGCGCATGCTCAAATGCAGCAGAAACTGTGGATACCGGGACTGAGAACCATGACTCGCTATTCAGCGCTGGCGATTCTCCTTTCGCTCCTGGCCTGTGGCTGCACGGTCAACCCGGTGACCGGGAAGAGTGAGCTGATGCTCGTCTCCACCGCAGACGAGGTGGCCATCGGGCGTGAGCAATATCCACTTGCCATCCAGATGCAGGGTGGGCGCTATCAGGTCGATGCCCAGCTATCTGCCTATGTCAGCGAGGTGGGCCAGCGGTTGGCTGCCGTGAGCGATCGTGAGCTCCCGTACCAGTTCGTGGTGGTCAACGATTCCGTGCCGAACGCATGGGCGCTTCCCGGTGGCAAGATCGCCGTCAATCGCGGACTACTCGCCGAGCTGGACAACGAAGCCGAGCTTGCGGCGCTGCTCGGCCACGAAGTCGTTCACGCCGCGGCGCGCCACGGGGCTGCAGCCATGACCCGCAGCATGCTGGCGCAATCGGCCATGGCGATAACCGTCATTTCGCTCAGAAACAGCGACTACGGTGAAATCGCGGCTGGGGGCTCGCAGCTCGCCGCGTTTCTGGTGATGCAGAGATATGGGCGCGACGCCGAGCGCGAAGCCGATCGCTACGGAATGCACTACATGGCGCGTGCGGGATACGACCCGCGTGCAGCCGTCTCGCTTCAGGAGAAGTTCGTGGCCCTTGCTCAGGGCGGGCGCCAGGACTGGATATCGGGGCTGTTCTCGAGTCATCCGCCGTCCGAGGAGCGGGTGCTCTTCAATATCGCGACTGCGCGAGATCTCGAGGCGCAGGGCCTTGCGGAGGGCAAGCTCGGCGCCGCGCAATATCGGGCGCGTATAGCCGAGCTCCTTGCCGCGGGTGAGGCCTACGAAGCCTATGACCAGGGCCGCGAAGCGCTGCGGGATAATAGATCCGATGCGGCGTTTGGCTTCGGGCAACGCGCTGCCGGTATGGAAGCGCGCGAGGCGCTCTTTCACGGACTGATGGGGGACGCGCGCTATCAGGAAAAACGTTTCCGGGAGGCGGTGCGCCACTACAGCGATGCCGTTTCCCTCGATGACGGGTTCTTTCATTATTACCTCAAGCGCGGCCTGGCGCTGCAACAGATGCAGCGCATTGCGGATGCCCGGGCCGACCTCGAGAAGAGTGCCGAGCTCCTGCCGACGCCGCTCGCGTACGCGCAGCTCGGGCGTATTGCGCGTGCCGAGGGGCGTCGGGAAGCTGCCAAGACCTATTTCCAGAGGGCATCGCAAAGTGACACGGCCGCCGGACGCGAAGCCGCGTTGGAGTATCTGCGCATGGATGTAGCCGACCATCCCACGCGCTACATCACCGCCGAGGGGCGCGTGGATGTGCGCGGCTACGTGCTGGTGCAAATCTCCAACGGATCCGGCGTTGCGGTGCGTGACGTGGTGGTCAGGCTGCGGGTTACATCCCCCGGACGATCGTCGCGGATCGTCGAGCGCAGCCTCGCGCGTGCGTTGGGTGCTCGCACCCGCACGACACTCGCCACCGGCCTCGGGCCCGTGCCCGCGGACTCAGTGATCGAGGTTTTGGTGATCAGCGCCCGGACGTAAGCGTTTTCACTTCCACCTCAGAAAGGCCTGCCGTGCGAAGGAATCCCCAGCCTGCGTTGGGGCTTCCTCGAGGGCTGTTAGTTGCCAGTTACCCGATAGATGAGTTGCCCCCGCGCTCGATATTTGCGCTCGAACGGCGAGAGTGGGGCTCGAGGTCTCATATCCAGCTCTACGTTCGCTACACCCGACACTTCCAGCGCCAGCACGAACTCTCGAGCGTAGATTTCCCAGTTCGTACGAACCTCGATGCGACCGCCGAGGGCGAGTATGTCGGGCCACACGGCATGTCCGTGCCAGCGTCGCCCGATGTGTCGCGATTTGGGCCAAGGGTTGGGACAGAGCAGGAAGTGCCGCTCGAGGCGCCAGCCCGCCGCCGCCGCCAGGCGCCAGAAGTCCACGAGATCGGCACGCACCAGCACGCAGTTCGCGGGATGCCAGCGCCTGCCGCCCAGGCGCGCCGCGGATTTGTCCACTCCAACGACGGCACGATCGGGAAAACGGCTCGCCAATAGTGCAGTGCTCGCGCCGTTGCCGCATCCGGCGTCGAGGATGATGCCACCCCCGATCTGTTTCACCTCCTGCGCCGCACGCTCGAACGCGTTGCGGTTGAAGTGCGCGACGGGTCGCTGAAACGGCTGTGCGAGGTGGCGCTCGAGCAGGCGCCGAAGATGACGATGGGGCCCATCTTGAATGGAATTGATTCCGTTCGAATTGGTCGAAGACATGACCGCAGTGTGGACAAAACGCGCAGCGGGCGCGACAGTTAGCGGTTGGTCCTACGTAGGAGTGCCCATGCGGGCGCTGATTGTATTCGTCGTGTTAGTTGCCGTCGCAGCGGGCAGTGCGTGGTATTACCTCGACAGTCGATCCGAAGGTGCAGCGGCGAGCCGGGGCGGACCCGGGATGATGCGTGGGCGTGGCCCCGCGCTGGTGGTGCTGCAAAAGGTACGGCTGGAGGAGATCGTCGACGAAATCGAAGCCATCGGCACGGCGCAGGCGAATGAGTCGGTCACCATCAGCGGCAAGGTCACCGATACGATAAGTCGAGTGAATTTCGAGGACGGTGACTTCGTCGAGGAAGGCACCGTGCTCGTGGAGCTCGCGAATGAAGAGGAGACCGCCCTGCTCGCAGAGGGACGGGCGAATCTCGACGATGCACGCGCCCAACTTCGGCGGCTGGAAGACCTGCTTCGAAGGGGCAGTGCGCCGATTTCGCAGGTCGACCAGGCGAGGGCACGTTATGCAGCGGTCGAGGCGCGTCTCGACGTCATCGTGGCGCGTCTCGACGATCGTCTGATCCGCGCCCCGTTCACGGGACTTCTGGGATTTCGCCAGGTGAGCCCCGGGACCTTGGTCACACCCACTACACCCGTCACCACGCTGGATGACATCTCCCGGATCAAGCTCGATTTCTCGGTGCCGGAAACATATCTCGCCTCGGTAAAAAAAGGCCAGCGCGTCTATGCACGCAGCATCGCCTGGCCGGAGCACGAGTTCGAAGGTGCGGTGAGGGCCATTGGCTCACGCGTGGATCCCGCGACGCGCGCTCTGACCGTGCGCGCAGTGATACTCAACGACGAACGCTTGCTGCGTCCGGGCATGATGATGACGGTGCGACTGGTGCGCTCGCGGTCCCAGGCGATGGTGGTTCCGGAATCGGCACTGGTGCAGGTTCAGGATCGGAAGTTCGTCTACCGTGCGAGTGAAGATGGCCGTGCCCATCGCGTCGAAGTGGAGATTGGACGCAGGCGCTTCGGCATCGTCGAGATTCTTGCAGGTCTGGATCTCGGTGATCGCGTGGTCTCGGATGGCGTGGGAAGAGTGCGCGACGGTGGCGCAATTCGCGTCAAAGGCGAAGGATCGCAACGCACCCAACAGTATGGTGAAGGGGGCCGCCGCTTCGAGGCGCCCGGTACAGGCGGGCCCGCCTCAGGCGCGTCCGGCACACGTGGGTCGGGAAGAACGATGCCGGACCGGCCGCGCCCCTCAGGGCAGCCGTCAGCGACCGGGGCTGAGCACTAAGAGGACTGAATAGATATGTGGCTTTCGGATATCTCTGTGGTGCGTCCCGTATTCGCGGCAGTCTTGAGCATGTTGCTGCTTGCGCTCGGCATTCTCTCGTTTCGTGAGCTGCCGATTCGCGAATACCCCAATATCAATCCGCCCATCGTGTCGATTCGAACCACCTATCCGGGAGCGTCGGCGGACGTCGTCGAGACGCGCATCACGCAGGCCGTCGAGAGCC
>JAPULC010000057.1 GCA_027295305.1 Gammaproteobacteria bacterium | reverse complement strand
AGGCATCCGCGGGAGGTAGGAGAGACATTGATTATTTGGCTTAAACTATAGCGGTTTTGCACCTTGATGACGAAGCACCGGCGTCAGGGTCGGGTGGTGGTTTCCGTCTGGAAACTAGCTCCGGTGCATGGATTCCGGACTAGCTAGTTGAGACAAGCGTTTCCCGATGCGGTGGATCGGGTACAAGGAGAGATACAGATGCCATCGTTTGACGTCGTGTCCGAGGTCGATATGCACGAGGTGACCAACGCAATCGATCAAGCAAGCCGCGAGCTTCGCACGCGTTTCGACTTCCGAGGGGTCGACGCATCGTTCGAGCTTTCTGACGACAACATCGTGGTGAGCGCGCAGGAGGAGTTTCAGCTGACGCAGTTGAGCGACATTCTTCGCGAGAAGCTCGCCTTGCGTAAAGTGGATGTTGCCTGCTTGGAGGATGCAGGGCTCGAGGCGGTGGGCAAGCAAAAGCGTCAGAGCTATCGCCTGAAGCGGGGTATCGATCGCGACGATAGCAAGAAGATCGTCAAGCTCATCAGAGATACGAAGCTCAAAGTGCAGGTTGCCGTTCAGGGCGAAAAGGTCAGGGTGACGGGCAAGAAGCGCGACGACCTGCAACACATCATGGGCAATCTCCGGAAGGCAGAGCTCGGTCTTCCGCTACAGTTCACGAACTTCAAAGACTAGGAGTCTAGGCCCTTCGGCCAAGACCATGGAGACGCCGCAGCCCGGCAACGCTCGAGGGGCGAAGGACAATCGCTTGGCGTCGCCGCAGGAAGGCGTATCGCTGCTGCGAATGATCTTTGGCCGCCGCATGCTCATTTGCGTGTTCACGGGCTTCGCTTCGGGTCTGCCGTTTTATTTTCTGATTCAGCTCGTCCCGGCTTGGCTGCGCGCAGAGGGCGTGAGTCTGCGAGAGATCGGATTCTTCGCAGTCGTTCAACTCCCCTACGTTTGGAAGTTCCTCTGGGCGCCTTTGCTGGATCGTTATCAGTTGCCATTTCTCGGACGCCGTCGATGCTGGATGCTCACGACTCAGATCATGCTCCTCGGGGCGTTGGCGGCGCTGGGTCAATGGCAGCCGACGTCGGATCTCGATCTCATCATGTGGCTTGCGGTGCTGGTGGCGTTCTTCAGCGCGACCCAGGACATCGTGCTGGACGCCTATCGGCGGGAGCTTCTGCCCGACGAGGAACTCGGGCTCGGCAACGCCATCCATGTGCAGACCTATCGGATTTCAGGGCTGATCCCGGGGGCGCTGGCATTGGTGCTGGCGGATCACATGAGCTGGGACATGGTCTTTGCCATCGTCGCTGCCTTCATGCTGGTCGGCGTGGGGCTCACCCTCGTCGTGCGGGAGGCGGTGGTGGCGCCGGTGGTACCGAAGAGTCTGAAAGCCGCCATCGTGGAGCCGTTCCGTGAATTTCTTGCGCGCCGCGGCTTGCGATATGCATTGATGGCGCTTGCGTTCATGTTTTTCTACAAGCTCGGCGACAGCATGGCGACGGCGTTGTCGACGCCGTTCTACATCGACCTGGGATTCTCTTTGAGCGAGATCGGCATCATCGCCAAGAACGCAGCCCTCTGGCCATCCATCGTGGGGGGAATTCTCGGCGGTATTCTGATGCTGAAGGTGGGGATCAATCGTGCGCTGTGGATCTTCGGGGTCGTTCAGGTGGTGACGATCCTCGGGTTCGCGGTGCTCTCGGAGGCAGGGCACGATCCCGTGGTGCTGGCGGTGGTCATTGCCATGGAGTACCTGGGTGTCGGGCTTGGGACCGCGGCATTCGTTGCGTTCATCGCTCGGGAGACGACGCCGGCGCTGGCGGCTACTCAGATTGCATTGTTCACGGCGTTCACTGCATTGCCGAGGACGCTCGCCAGCATGGTCACTGGGTTTCTGGTGGAGGGAGGGGATCCCGCACTGCTCGAAGGCGTCCCTTCGGCCCTCATGCACGTTTTGATGGCCATTGGCTTGCCCGAGGGCGGCCTTGGATGGACCCACTTCTTTTATCTTTGCACCGCGCTTGCGCTGCCCGGCATGGTGTTGCTCTGGTGGGTAGCGCCAATATCCGTCGGCGCGCAACGAGCTCAGGGGGACCAGCGATAGCGGGACAGATCGACTCGCCCTTTGATGAAAATCACCCCCTCGGATTCAAGCAGCTCGCGCTGGCGATGTTCCCCACCCCCGCGCGGTGAGACGCGCCCCGCGGCGCTGATGACGCGATGCCAGGGAAGCCGGCTGCCCTGCGGCAGCAGACTCATGGTCCGGCCCACCTTGCGGGCCGCATGCGCCAGCCCGGCGAGTTCCGCCACTTGCCCGTAGGTGGCAACCTTGCCTTCGGGAATCTGGCTCACGACATGCCAGATCCTCTCTTCGGGGGTGGCCTCGTCGACGGGGTTTGACATGCTCTGGGGGAAAGCGGAGATTGCCCGCTCATATTGCGGGCTCCGGCCCCGAGAGGTCCATGCGCATCCTGCTTATCGTCTTTTTCACCGTGCCCCTGGTGGAAATGTACGTGTTGATCAAGGTGGGTGAGCAGATCGGCGCCCTGCCGACCATCGGCCTCGTGGTGCTGACCGCGGTGATCGGGGTGGCGCTTCTTCGCCAGCAGGGGCTCTCGACGCTCACGCGTGGGGTTTCCAGGCTGAAAAGTGGCGAGGTGCCGGCCACCGAGATCCTGGAGGGGCTGCTGCTTGCCGTGGGGGGCGCATTACTTCTGACCCCGGGCTTCGTCACCGATGCCATGGGCTTTGCGCTCCTGATCCCGTGGAGCCGCCAGGCCGTGGCGCGCTATGTATTCGATCGCTGGGGGGTGTCGTCGGCGATCGATATTGGCCTGCGCAGCGCGCGACACGACGATGAGGGTGAGGTCATCGAAGGGGACTACACGCGCCGGGATTGATCCGGGCCTGACCCCACTCCGCGGCGTAGGCGCGTTCGCACTGCTTTTGCTGCGTCGTTGCGATTGGATCGTGCCCGCAAGCGAGAAAATTCCCTTCATAGCACCTTACGACGTTTTTGGGTGTTGACTCCGAAAAATCGGTCACTATCATTGGCACTCCCTTTATGAGAGTGCTAATTGCGCTGTAGTCGGTCACAAACCGACCGGGGGAGCACTGAAGGAAAGTGATCAGGGGAATCAATACATGAACATCCGTCCACTTTACGATCGAGTCGTCGTTCGTCGGCTTGAAGAGGAAACCAAGACGTCAGGGGGCATCGTGCTCCCCGATTCGGCGGCCGAGAAGCCCTCCCAGGGCGAGGTGCTTGCCGTGGGACCAGGAAAGCTTCTGGACAGCGGCGACGTCCGTTCGCTGGACGTCAGTGTCGGTGACAAGATCATCTTCGGTCAGTACGGTGGCAGCACCGTCAAGGTCGATGGTGACGAGCTCCTGATTCTGAACGAGAGCGAGATTTTCGGGGTCCTCGAGGACTAAATTTGGTCGCAAGCTGCGAAATGTTTGGAGGAAGGTAATCGATGACCGCAAAAGACATTCAATTCGGCGATGCCGCCCGTCAACGCATGTTGAAGGGTGTGAATATCCTGGCGGATGCCGTCAGGATCACGTTGGGTCCCAAGGGCCGCAACGTCGTGCTCGACAAGTCCTTTGGGGCACCCACTGTCACTAAAGACGGTGTTTCTGTCGCCAAAGAGATCGAGCTCAAGGACAAGTTCGAGAACATGGGCGCCCAGATGCTGAAGGAAGTTGCGTCGCAGACCTCGGACGAGGCGGGCGACGGCACCACCACCGCGACGGTCCTGGCGCAAACGATGCTTACCGAAGGATTGAAGTCCGTGGCAGCTGGCTTCAATCCAATGGACCTGAAGCGTGGGATCGACCAAGCAGTGGTTGCGGCGGTGGCGGAGATCGCCAACATGTCGACTCCCTGCGAAGACACCGTTTCCATCGCGCAGGTGGGCACCGTGTCGGCGAACGCGGATACCGCGGTGGGCGACATCATCGCCAAGTCCATGGAGAAGGTCGGCAAGGAAGGCGTGATCACGGTGGAGGAAGGTTCCGGGCTCGAGAACGAGCTGGACATCGTGGAGGGCATGCAGTTCGATCGCGGCTATCTCTCGCCGTATTTCATCAACAATCAGGAAAACATGTCCGCAGATCTGGAGGAGCCTTACGTCCTGCTGTGCGACAAGAAGATCTCCAATATCCGCGACATGCTGCCGATCCTCGAGTCGGTCGCCAAGGCGGGTAAGCCGTTGATGGTGATCGCGGAGGACGTGGAAGGCGAGGCGCTTGCTACGCTGGTGGTCAACAACATGCGCGGCATCATCAAGATCGTAGCCGCCAAAGCGCCTGGCTTTGGTGACCGGCGCAAGGCCATGTTGCAGGACATCGCGGTGCTCACCGGCGGCACGGTGATCTCCGAAGAAGTGGGACTGACCCTCGAGGGCGCGAGCCTTGACGATCTTGGTCAAGCCAAGCGCATTACGAGCAACAAGGAGAACACCACCATCGTCGACGGCGGAGGTGCCAAAGCCGACATCGAGGCGCGCATCAAGCAGATCCGTACCGAGATCGAGGACACGAGTTCCGACTACGATCGCGAGAAGCTGCAGGAACGCCTGGCCAAGCTGGCGGGCGGTGTCGCCGTCATCAAGGTGGGGGCTGCCACCGAAGTGGAGATGAAAGAGAAGAAGGCCCGGGTTGAAGATGCCTTGCACTCGACCCGCGCTGCGGTTGAAGAAGGTATCGTTGCGGGTGGTGGTGTAGCGCTCGTGCGGATCCTCCAGAAGATCGACGATCTCAGGGGCGATAACGAAGACCAGAACGTAGGTATTCAGATTGCACTGCGAGCCATGAGTCATCCTCTGCGCCAGATTGCCATCAACGCCGGCGCGGACGGCTCGGTAGTGCTCGAGCACGTGCGCAATTTGGAAGGTAACAATGGTTTTAACGCCCAGACCGGCGAATATGGCGACATGATCGAGATGGGTATCCCCGATCCCGCAAAGGTGACGCGCACTGCTTTGCAGGCTGCCGCGTCGGTGGCGGGATTGATGATTACCACCGAGGCCATGGTGAGTGAGCTTCCCGATGAGAAAGATGGCATGCCCATGGGCGGCGGCATGCCCGGCATGGACATGATGTAATCTCGTCGACATTAGGCTGTAAGGAAAAGGCCCCGCCTCGGCGGGGCCTTTTTTTGTGTCGAGTGCTATGATCCGGCGTGCTCGGGGGGCGCGCGCCACTGCACGGTGGTCAGCGCAGTGGTCAGAATCGGCGTTGGGAAGCGCGATCACTGGAATCGAACATAGCATCAGCGATGCCGCTCGCGGCTCGCAGGCAGCTAAAACACGGGGGAGGTTAGACGATGGAATTGTTCATCACGGAATTGGGCTTGCTCTATCTGGCGAAGTGGCTGCACTTCTTGTTCGGGGTCACATGGATTGGGCTGTTGTATTACTTCAACCTGGTGCAGGGCGAATACTTCAAGGAAGCCGACGGCGGCGCGCGGGTGGATGTGTTCAGCAAGCTGGTTCCGCTGGCGCTCTGGTACTTTCGGTGGGCGGCGATGGGCACGTTCATCACCGGCGTCATCATGCTCGCTATTCTCGGCGTGAGCGCGACCTATGACGTCGTGATCGGCGCCACGATGGGCACGCTGATGTTTCTGAACGTCTGGCTCATCATCTGGCCAAATCAGAAAATCGTGATTGCGTCCAACCAGCAGGTTGGCGGCGGGGGCGAAGCGCTGCCGGAAGCAGCCGCCGCGGCACCCAAGGCGGGGCTTGCGTCACGTACCAACACACTATTCTCGGTTCCCATGCTGTTCTTCATGGGCTCGGGCGCGCACTTGATGGGCGCGATCGCGATTGGCGCGGCCGAAATGTTGTCGCTGGTCGTTGCGCTCGTCATCATTGCAGCCATCGAAGTCAACGCCATCGTGGGAAAGCAGGGGCCCATGACGAGCGTTCGAGGCTTGATCACGAGCAGCTTCGTGCTCACAGTGATTCTCTGGGGCGTCACACGCTTGCTTTAGCAGCCTATTGAAAGACAGGCTGATCGTTGGTGGCCAAGGATGGCCATGATGAAAGCAGGGCTCCACTCGGGGCCCTGTTTGTCATGCACGATCCGGTGGGTAAGGATGCGACTCTCGCTCCCGCGAGAGCTGCGAAGCGCTGCACCGAGAGATATCCGGCTATAATCCCGTCGACTCAGCTTGCGAGGTAATTCCATGGCCGGTGATCGTGATCCCACAGTGAGGGACATGCCGAAAATCGCGCCGACGCGGGAGGACGTAGCCACCTATCGTCGACGCAGCGGTCGTGCCGACGGGGGCGCCACGACAGGACGACTGATCGGCGTCAATCTGGTGCTGGCGCTGCTGATTGTCGGGCTTTGCGCCGCCGGGTGGTTCATCGTCGAGCTGCAGAGCGTCTTGATAACGAGTCACCAGCAGCTCGAGCAGGCAGAGAGCCGTCTCGCACTGCTGGAGAAGGAGATGCAATTCACCAGCAAGGACATCGATGAGTCTGGCAAGGAGACCCAGAATCAGATGTCATTCTGGGAGTCCGAGATCCGTAAGCTCTGGGATGTGACCAACAAACGCAATCGGCGCTGGATCATCGAGAATCAGGAGATACTGGCGGGCCACAACAAGAGCATCGACATATACGCCACCGACCTGAGAGATATCAAGGCATCCGTGGCGTCACATGACAGGGCGCTGGGGACTTACAATAAAGTTTTGGAACGCTTGGCGGTGATGGAGCTGGGGCTCAACGATCTGATCGAAAGGCAGGTGGACGGCACGCGTCATCTCCAGGATCTGACAGACGAGGTGAACGCCACGCGAATCGTGCTGGACGGTTTGGAGGTCGCGCTCGCTCGGAGAGTCGAAAGCAACGAGCAAGCCCTTGCGTCGAACGATTCCTGGCGCCTGAGTGTGAACCGCAAGCTGTCCCAGTTAGAAGAGCGCCTCGCGGGGCCTGGCGGATAGCGAGACATTTCAAGGCGTTTCGCGCGCTGCCTAGCGCTACCGCGACCAGTCGTTGAGGACTGCGACGGTATATCGTTCGCCATTGGCTTCGATCACCACGCCGTTCTCGGTAATGGTGCGCAGGATCAGCTCCTCGTCGATGCGATCTCCTTCCGAGAGTCGACGGCCGTCGATCGTGACGGCTCGAAGGCTGGTTTCGCTCGCGTAGATGTGCGTGGAGAAGGTCAGCTCGCGTGCCGCGCGTGCGAGCGCAGTGCGGACCGCCGTGCGATCGATGGGAACCGCTTCCGCTGCAGGTGGCTCGATCGCCGTCGGCCGTGCGGGGGCATCCGCCGAAGAGGTCAGCGCTGGCGAAGATGTAGCCGATGGCGAATAGGGCGCCGATGGCGAGTAGGTCAATTCGAAATTCCCGGCGAGGAGCGCGGCCACGATGGCCACCGCAATAATCACATTCGCGGTGATCAGCGCGCCGGGCAGCTTGCGCGAGGGC
>JAPULC010000056.1 GCA_027295305.1 Gammaproteobacteria bacterium | reverse complement strand
GTAAAGCCGTCTGCACGCACAGTGACAAAACACCCAAAGGGTGAAAACCATCTGTATGAACCGAAATCAGGCGTTGCGCGGTGCAGAATTCCCCGCACCGTGCAGCGCCTCATCCGTCGATTGCGGGACCGCTCAGTAGCGGCGGCCACCACCGCCGCCACGGCGATCACCGCCGCCACCGTAACCGCCACCTCGAGGTCGTTCTTCGCGGGGCCGGGCCTCGTTGACCGTCAGCGATCGTCCGTCGTGTTCCTTTTCGTTCAGTCCGGCGATGGCCGCTTGCGCCTCCGCGTCGCTACCCATCTCGACGAAACCGAAGCCCTTGCTGCGGCCGCTTTCGCGATCGGTGATGACTTGCGCGCTCTGCACCGTGCCGAATTCGGCAAACAGCTCTTCAAGGTCGGCGTTAGCGACGTTGTAGCTCAAATTGCCACAATACAATTTCTTTCCCATTCCCAAAATCTCCTAGTGAAGCCGTTAGGCGGCCTTCAAGTTGCCGGCTGCCTTCTTGCCACGCTCGGTGACGACGTCGTAGCTGACACGCTGACCTTCGGTCAACGTGCCCATGCCGGCGTGCTCCACCGCGCTGATGTGGACGAAAACGTCACTTTCGCCGGATTCCGGCTGGATAAACCCAAATCCCTTGGCGGGGTTAAACCATTTAACAGTTCCGATAGCCATGTTCTGGCCTCCATTATAAGAATGCCGCGCGCAAATCGGGCGCGGAGACGAACAATCTGGTCGTAGTGGTTTGACTTGGAACGAACGCCCGGGATACCGGGCGGGTAGCAGGCAGGCCAAAACGTAGATCGCGTGCGAATATTGGACGACATTCAGGCAAAACGCAAGCCACGACGACATCTCCAGGCGTTCCTCCGCACCCCCAGAGGATGCATTTGGGTTTCGAGCGCACGCAGTATGCTCGAGGTGGATCCTGGCTGCGCTAAGCTCAACCAGCGCGGATCACTGGATCGCCTGCAGGGCTGGACCGATGCGATCGGCAAGATCGACCCGCCGCATCAGGTCCTTGAAGCGAGGGTCGCCGCGCAGGCTCTCGAAGGGCGGTTCTGCCTTCACGTAGACCATCCACGTGTCGTGCTGCTCGTACGCCTTTTCCAGCCACTCGAGCGCCAGATCCTTCTGCCCGGCATGTGCGTAAAGTCGTGCGACTTTCGTCGGCTGAACGAAGGTTGTGTTCGCGTGGGCGGCCAACGTCGCCGCCGCGAGGGCCATCGCCCCGGCATATCCAGCCGTCGCACCACCGCGCGTGAGCGCGTCGGTGAGTTCGAACCCCTGCAGCTCCAAGTGCTTTGTTGCTGCGCCCAGGGCCTCATCGTACATGCCCTTCTGATGATAGGCGTTCCAGAGATAGAGGAGCGCGATCGCGTTGTTGGGTTCCGTGCTGAGCACCTTCTCGAGGCGCTCGATGGCTTCGTCGTAATCGCCGAGACACGATAGCCTGGCGGCGTAGTTGATCTGTAAGAACGAATTATAGGGATCGAGCTCGGTCGCACGCTGCGCCTGCTCCATGGCTTCTTCACAACGTCCGGTCGCTTCCAGAAGTTGGCTGTACACGGCGGGCGCGTACGGCCAGTTTGGGTTCAGTGCGATGGCGTGCATGAATCCTGCCTCGGCCGCCGACGTGTCTCGGTCCCAGACCCATCTTATTCTCGCCATGATGTCGTGGGCCTGCGCAAGCGTGTCGTCCAGCTCGAGGGCTCGCTGCGCTGCAGCCTTTGCTTGCGGGTACACCTCCGCGCTGGGTACCAGTCCCAGCGCGTGGGCGCGCGTGCCGATTGCGTCTGCGATCCCCACGTAGGCGAGCGCGTAGTCGGGGTCCTTCTCGCGTGCGAGCTGGAAGTAGTCGAAGGCCGTCTCCAGGTCCTGCGGGGTCAGCTTGTACCAATGGAACAGACCCTTCAGATAGGCTTCGTAGGCTTCGACATTGACGGGCTTCGCAGTCGCAAGCAGCGCTTGCTCTCGAGGCGTTACTGCGATCTCGATTTCCCGCGCGATGTCGCGCGCCAACTCGCTCTGCAACAGCAGCACGTTGCTGACATCGCGCTGGTAGGCTTGTGACCAGAGCTGGTTCTCCGTGGCCGCGTGGATCACACGCACCGTAATAGCTGCCTCCTGCCCCACGCGATGCGCGGATCCCTCCACCACCACGTCTACGTTCAGCTCCAGCGCGATCTCCCGGAGCGGCATGTCCGTGCCCTTGAAGCGCATGGCCGTAGTGCGCGAAATCACACGCAGCGCCCGGATCTTGCCCAGGTCGGTGATCAGCGCCTCGGTCATCACCGATCCGAGCATTGAATCCGCTATCGAGTTCGGTTGTACTTCATCGTGCGAGATCTCGGGAGGGCAGAGCAATGCAGATTCATCGATTCCTGTTGTGCCTGGTTGTTATGGTCGCAACCGGGTGTTCCGGGCCGAAAGACATACAAGTCAGGGACGACAGCGCCGCGTCCACCGCAGAGAAAGAGGCTCTGATTCACCAGCTCCTCGACCTCATCGACGAGCGGAAACTGGACGCAGCGTTCCAGCTTTATGCCGAGGATTACATCTACCACGGGCCTGGGGGTCAGGAGTTGAGGGGCAGGGACGGCATCCGGGGACTCTGGGACGTATACCTCACTGGGTTCCCCGATCTCAGTTCCACCGTCGAGGACATGATCTCCCAAGGGGACAAGCTCGTCTTGAGGTGGATCATTCGGGGGACTCACACCGGTGAATTCCTCGGGGTTCCCGCGTCCAACAGGAAGATAACTCTGCCGATTACTGAGATCTTCCGCATCGCCGACGGTCAGTTCGTCGAGGCCTGGGACCAGTACGATCGGATGACTGTGATGCAGCAGATCGGTGCCATCGCGGAGTCGTCGCCGGTCGACTGATGGCTGCTTGGGTCTTGCTAGCAGATCCATCTTCATGCGCTTGTCGGCGAGCAAGATCGGACGGAGCTCAATGGAACTTCGTGAAATCGTCGAGCGTCTACTCGCCGAGCGCTATCCCGACGCGATGGATTGGTCGGCAAATCCGTGTGCGGGGCTCAGATGCATGAAAGCTGCGACGGAGGCGGTGGAAGTGCAGGCGGTGGTAGACGGGTAGGGCGACTGAGCGCGCGCCGCGCGCCCTGCGGCCATGACAATGCATCAATGAAGGTGTAGAACGACTGCCGACCGAACTGCTATTTTCTTACACAGTCACAGGAACACATCGCCGGGGTCGTGAATTCAAATGGTCATCACTGGAGCGTGTCTGTGCGGTGCCGTGCGTTTTGAAGCCGCGGCTGCGCCACGCCGCGTGACCCACTGTCACTGCAGCATGTGTCGAAAGGCCCTCGGTGCTGCGGTGGGCACGTTTGCGACCTTCGAGAGCAGCAAAGTCCGTTGGTTCGGGGATGTGGCGCGCTACGATTCCAGCGATCAGGCGTGGAGGGGTTTCTGCGCTCGGTGCGGCAGCAGCGTCTGCTTCGGCTACAAGCCACGCCCCGAGCGAACCTACATCGCGA
>JAPULC010000055.1 GCA_027295305.1 Gammaproteobacteria bacterium | reverse complement strand
GACGTCCTCGTGCTCGCCAGCGGCTTTCGGGTGGACCGATTCATGCGCCCGATGACCATCGCCGGGTGCGACGGCATCCTGCTTGACGACGTCTGGAAGGATCGACCCTCGGCCTACCTGGCCGTCGGCGTTCCGGGCTTTCCGAACTTCTTCATGCTGAATGGGCCCAACAGCCCGGTGGGCAACTTCTCGCTGATCCAGACGGCGGAAATGCAGTTCGACTACGTGATGAAGCTTGTCGAGCGGGTGCGGGCTGGCGAGCTCGAATGGGCCATGCCCACCCCCGAAGCCGCGCGCCGCTTCGAGGACGAGCGCGTCGAGGCCGCGAAGAAGACGGTGTGGGCAACGGGCTGCCGAAGCTGGTACCTCGACGACCGCGGCATCCCCTTCGCATGGCCCTTCCCGTTCTCGCGCTTCCGCGCGGAGATGGCGGCGCCGGCGTTTGAAGATTACGCTCGACCCTCGAGCTCGCGCCCCGTGAATCAAAGAATTCGGCATTGAATTCGGTCGAGCTCGCGGCGGAAAAGGCGGTCATCGCAACTCTCGCCATCCCAGCGGAGTCACCGCCTCTTACCGTGATGGCTAGTATCGATATTCTTCGGTTTTGTAGGGTCCTTCCAGCGGTACGTTGATGTAGCTCGCCTGCTCGCCGGTGAGGGTGGTCACCACGCCGCCGAAGCCCGTGACCATGAGCCGCGCTACCTCCTCGTCGAGATGTTTCGGTAGCACCTCCACCGTGATCGGTGCGCGTTGGCTCGAGTCCTGGTCCGCCCAACGCTGCTCGTAGAGGTGCAACTGCGCGAGCACCTGATTGGCAAACGAGCCGTCCATGACGCGCGAGGGATGACCCATCGCATTGCCCAGGTTCACGAGCCGCCCTTCAGAGAGCAGCACCAGGAAATCGCTACGGTCACTGCTCCGAAATATCTGGTGCACCTGCGGCTTCACCTCCAGCCATTCCCAGTGGTCGCGCATGTATTGCGTGTCGATCTCGATGTCGAAGTGACCGATGTTGCAGACGACGGCGCCACGTTTCAGCGCCTGCAGGATGTTCTTGTCGCAGACGTGCGTGTTGCCCGTTGCGGTGACGATGAGATCGGTCTGGGACAATAGTCTCTCGTCCAGGTCTTCGCGCCGGCCCGTGTTGTTGCCGTCTTTCCAAGGCGAGACCACCTCGAAGCCGTCCATGCAGGCCTGCATGGCGCAGATGGGATCGACTTCCACCACGCGCACGATCATGTTCTCGGCCGCGAGGCCCTGACTCGAGCCCTTGCCCACGTCGCCATACCCGAACACGAGGGCACGCTTACCTGCCAACAGCATGTCGGTGCCGCGTTTGATGGCATCGCTCAGGCTGTGCCGGCAGCCGAAGCGGTTGTCGTTTTTCGATTTGGTGACCGAGTCGTTCACGTTGATGGCGGGCACTTTCAGGGAGGCCTCCTTCAACATGTCGTAGAGGCGATGGATTCCGGTGGTGGTCTCCTCGCTGATGCCGTGCACGTTTTCCAGCACCTGGGGATACTTCTCGTGCAGCAACTCGGTGAGGTCACCGCCGTCGTCGAGCAGGAGGTTGGCATCCCACGGCTCGCCATCCTTCAGGATCGTCTGCTCGATGCACCACCAGTACTCGTCATCCGTCTCACCCTTCCACGCGTAGACGGGGATGCCCGCGGCGGCAATGGCAGCGGCGGCATGATCCTGCGTGGAGAAGATATTGCAGGACGACCAGCGCACCTCGGCACCGAGCTCGAGGAGGGTTTCGATCAACACCGCCGTCTGCACCGTCATGTGGATGCAGCCGATGATGCGGGCGCCGGCAAGTGGTGCCTGCGGTGCGTGTTGACGGCGCAGCGCCATCAGCGCGGGCATCTCCGCTTCGGCGAGGGCGATCTCACGTCTGCCGAATTCCGCCAACGTGATATCTGCAACCTTGTAGTCGCCTTGGGTCATGAGTTCGTCTCCTTGGAAAGTTGAAGCAGCTGAATGCAAAAACCGTTTTTCTGGGCCAGGTATTGGGTGTAATCCACCTTGAGGCCCGCCTGCTCGCACCACGCCATGAGCTCGTCGGGAGCGAAGCCGAGCCAGACGTCGCCACAGGCGTCGCGCACCCAATCCTGATCGTGTGCCGTGAGCTCGGCGATCAGGAACAGCCCGCCTTCGCGCAGACACTTCATCGCGCGCGTGCAGAATCGGGCGGGATCCGGGGTGTGGTGGATCACCATGGACGCCACGATCAGGTCGTAGCGAGAGTCCTGTGGAAGATCCTCTATCTCGCCCTGGACGAAACGAATGTTGGAAAGCCCGGCCCGTCTCGTGGCGTCCCGTGCCCGATCGAGCATGGTGGGCGCGTTGTCCACGGCCGTGATCCGCTCGAAGCGCTCGGCGAGCATCGGCAGAAGCTCTCCGGTTCCAGTGCCCACGTCCAACGCATGTCGGGGTCGCTCGAGCGAGGCGCGGTCCACCATTTCGGCGAGCGCGCCGAGATAGACATGGGGGAGGGCGATGAGATTCTGAAATTCCCGGAAGCGCTCGGCGTGGCGGCTGAAAAAAGCGCGGCTTTTCTCGGCGCGCTCGGCGTGGATGTCCGCCAACCCCCGATTGAGCGCCGCTTCCAGTGGCAGGCCGTCCACCTGGCGATAAAGGGCATGGCAGAGATCATCGGCGGCGAGGGCACGTCGATAGAAGACGCTGTTGCCCTCGCGACGGGTAGCGACGAGCCCCGCGTTCAGAAGCACCTTGAGATGGTGGCTGAGGGCCGGCTGAGGCGTGTCCAGCACGTGGCACAGCTCTAGCACCCCAAGGGACTCCCGTGCGAGCAGCCGCAGAATGGTCAGGCGAAGGCGGTCCGATGCGGCCTTGGCCACGCCGGCAAGATGATCGAGAGACCCGGAGGTGTCGGCGGCAATTGCCATGCAGTGGCCTGCAGTTGAAGTTCGCGGTGGTCGCTGACGACGCAGCATCCTAGCAGCGCCCCTCGTCAATATCAAAATATTTTGATATTGCTTGATCAACTGAGCTGCCAAGGATTCAAGTATCTGATTTGCTTCAGATTCAGTCGGTTGATCGAGTTGAAATCGAAGTGGGTGCTTCTACAGTTTTCTTAGTAAGGGAGCCGTTTTAGCTTTTGTTCATCGAGGTCATCCAGATGCGAAACGTTCTGTTTGTGGTGCTAGCTGTCCTGGTGTGTGGTTGCGCGTCAACTCCCGACCAGGTGTACGTGAAAGCGCGTCCCGAGCTATCCGGTTCCGCTACGAAAGGCGAGCTGAACGTCGAGATCCACTCGCCCTCGGCGGATATCATTTTGACTAATGGGGAGACCTGGGTCGAAGTGGAGGGTGGTGCCTCGACCTTCGGCGGCGTGCGTTACCTCGACCTCATTTTTCTTCTCGATACTTCGACGAGCCTCTCGCGCACCGATCCCGATGACTATCGCTCGCAAGGTGCCGTCGGCCTGGTTGAGAGTCTCCCGCCGAGGAGCGACATTCAGATCGGCGTCGTGAGCTTCGACTCCCATGGCAAACTCGTCCTGCCCCTGACCCGGGATCGGGGCGCCGTCGTCGCAGCTTTGCGAGACCTCGGGCGATTTGGTCGGACCGATCTGGCCGCGGGCATTCGCACCGCGCTGGCGGAGTTCCAGAACAACGCCCGGCGGGATGCTTCGCGCGTGATCATGCTGTTTACCGACGGGAAGTCCAACGCCACGAAAGCACGTCGGGCGATGGAAGAAGCGCGAGCGCAGGGCGTTGCGATTCAAACGCTTCTGCTCGGGACGAGCGAGAAGGGCGCCGCGATCCTCCACGAGATCGCCCAGGGAACGGGCGCCAGTTTCGTCCACGTGACCGACCCGGCGAGGCTTCCCGAGGCATTTCTGAACCTTCGAACGACAGGTGTGGATTACGTCACGCTGCGCGTGAACGACTCCCAGTCGTTCCCCACGCGCCTCGCAGGCGGCACCTTCACCGGA
>JAPULC010000054.1 GCA_027295305.1 Gammaproteobacteria bacterium | reverse complement strand
TGCAGACCCGCCACACTAGCACACTCACGCTCACCCGATCGTCGCTGGAAAGCCCTTGCACGGTGGCACTCGCCCGGTTACAAGAGTGTTGAGATGAAGCCGACTTCCATCCGTCCGGGGGAGGGGACATGCGAACTATCCTGGCTGCATTCCTGGCTGTGTTGCCGATTGGGCTCGTGGCGCCTGCGGTTGCCGAGGTGGCGGTGGAGCGGCTGGAAGTCGAGACCCTTGGGATGCCTTCGAGCCACTGGGTGATCGTCAACGACGTGCTCGGCCGCAGCTACGTCTTCGACGGCGATGATGGCGAGATGCAGGGGATGCTGAGCGGTTCGCGGGTGACCGGCGCCGTGGAGACGAATCCCGGCCGCGGCGAGATCTACGCAATGGAGAGCTTCTACGATCGCGGCGTACGAGGCAAGCGCGCGGATGTCGTGACGCTCTACGACCACGCGACGCTCATGCCGAAGGGCGAGGTGGCGATCCCTCAGAAGACGGCGACCGGCGTGTCGATTCGCGGTTACACCGGGCTGATGGACGACGGCCGTTTCATGGGTGTCTACAACCTCAGCCCGGGCATGTCGGTCAGCATAGTCGACATGCACGAGGCCGTATTCGTCGAGGAGATCTCTACCGCCGGATGCGCCTTGGTGTTGCCGTCAGGTATCCGCAGCTTCCTGCAGATCTGCGGAGACGGTCGGCTGCAGCAGATCGTCCTCGACGACGATGGCCGCGAGGTCGAACGCAATCGCAGCCGCCGCTTCTTCGATGTCCAGCGCGATCCCGTCACGGACAAGCCCGCGCGTACGGCCAGCGGCTGGCTCTTCGTCACCTTCGAGGGTCAGGTCCACCCGGTGACCGTGAGCGGGAACGATGTGAAGATCGAGCGCTCGTTTTCCCTGGTCGACGATGCAGATGCCGAGGAAGGTTGGCGCATTGGCGGACATCAGAGTCTCGCGCACCATCGCGACACCGGATTCGCGTTTGCGCTGATGCATCAGGGGGGCGAAGGCACGCACAAGGATTCAGGCACCGAGGTGTGGGTGGTGGACATCAATACCCAACGCCGGCTCCAGCGCATCAAGCTGGAGGAAGAGGCAGCGGGCATCCAGGTGACACAGGACGCGGCGCCGCTTCTGTTTGCTGCGGTTCCGCAGAATCGAGCGGTGGACGTGTACGAGGTGCGTAGCGGCAAGCGCTTGAGAACCATCGGGGAGACCGGGCTCTCGCCGTCGCTTCTGCAGGTGTTCGGCGAATGATCGATCCGCTCTTTCAGCTGGTTCTGGCGTGGTGCCTTGCAGCGCTCTTCATCGGTGCAGCCGCAGACAAGCTGCTCGACTGGAGCACGTTTCGCACCACCCTGGCAGAGTTCCGCCTGATGCCGGAGTGGGCTCTCGCAGCGGTGGGTTTCATCATCGTCTTGATGGAAGCACTCGCAGGCATCGGATTGTTGTTTTCTTCGTTGCGTGCAATAGGTGCGGGCATTGCCGTCACGCTGTTGCTCGCTTACGGCGCGGGCATCTGGATCAACCTGCTGCGAGGACGCGTGCACATCGATTGCGGTTGCCTCGGCGGGCGTGAGAGCGCTTTGAGTTACTGGCTGGTGCTGCGTAACGCGACGTTGACCGTAGCCGCCGTGCTGTGCGTGCTGACTCCGAGTGCCCGCACGCTTTCGTGGATGGACATCGTCACCGCTACCGGCGGCGTCGTGACTCTCGTGTTGCTATATCTCGGGATCAATCTGTTGCTTTCCTATCATCTCGAGCAGAGTGCTTGGGGATTGACCGATGATTGATGCATTGGTCGTGTCCAATGTCGTTCTCTGGCTCGTGGTGGTGGTGCTCGCGGGATTGGTGGTCGTGCTCACGCGCCAGATCGGTCTGCTGCACGAGCGCGTCGCACCGGTGGGTGCGCTGATGGCGATGAAGGGTCCCAAGGTGGGGGAGCTTGCACCGAAGCTTTCGGTCCATGATCTCAATGGTGCGGAAATTGGGCTTGGCGAACCGAATGCCGCGGGCAACGCATCGATGATCTTCTTTCTCTCGCCAACGTGCCCCGTGTGCAGGACCCTCGTCCCCGTAGTGAAGTCGTTGGCGCGTAGCGAGAAGCGGCGACTCGAGCTCGTGTTCGCGAGCGACGGCGATGATGAAGCGCGTCATCGCGCGTACGTGCGCGATCATGAAATCGAGTCCTATCCCTACGTGCTCTCAATGGCGCTTGGACTCGCGTTCCAGGTGGACAAGCTGCCCTACGCGGTGCTGATCGATTCCGAGGGTGTGCTTCGAGCCAAGGGTCTCGTGAACACGAGAGAGCATCTCGAGAGTCTGATCGAGGCCATGGATTCCGGCATTGCCACCCTTCAGGAGTACATCGAGAAGGAACAATCCGAGGAGCGCGTCGCATGATGTTCCACCGAACCCTGGAGATTCTCGATCGACACATGTCGCAGAGCTCGCGGTTGCTTGCGCGGCGCACATCTCGGCGCAGTGTCATTGCAAAGCTTGGCGCGTTGCTGGTGGGAAGCCAGGCACTGCCGCTGCTGCCGGTGGCACGTGCGGCGGCAGCCAGCAGCGCCGACTTTCCCGAGATGGGCGATCCGAAGAGCTGCGACTATTGGCGCTATTGCGCCATGGACGGATTTCTCTGCACGTGCTGCGGCGGAACGCTGCACAGCTGCCCCCCGGGTACCGAGCCCTCACCCATCACCTGGGTGGGCACCTGCCAGAACCCGGTGGATGGCAAGGAATATGTGATCTCGTACAACGATTGCTGCGGACAGACCTCCTGCGGCCGTTGCCTGTGCAATCGCAACGAGGGGGATCGGCCCGTCTACTATCCACCGCAGAGCAACGACATTCTCTGGTGCTTCGGCACCCAGAGTCGTGCCTATCACTGTTCCTTCGCGATGGTGACGCAAGTTGTGTGAGAGCCGCATGGCTCGGTTGCTATCGATCGTGACTTCACATACGCTGGCGTCGTGGGCGAACGCCAGCCCCCAGGTGGATTATGCGTTGCACTGCACCGGTTGCCATCTTCCCGATGGCAGCGGCCTGCCACCCGATGTGCCGTCGCTGCGCGGTGACCCCGGGAGGATCGCCGCGTTGCCCGGCGGACGCGAATATCTCATCCGTGTGCCCGGCTCCTCGCAGGCACCTTTGGACGACACCGAGCTTGCCGCGGTATTGAACTGGCTATTGGTGGAGTTCAATGCCGAGACGTTGCCCTCCCGCTGGAAACCCTTCACATCCTCGGAGGTCGCCAAGCATCGCCCCCGGGTGCTCGAGGACCCTGCCCGTGCCCGCGCGGCGCTCTTCAAGCCGTACGAGGAATAGAAGGCGCCCGGTACGGCTAAAGGGCGGTTCGAAGCGGGGCTCCTTCTGGTGTGGGAGCGGCTTCAGCCGCGAATCATGGGGCTTGCGAGTCGAAGCATTCGCGGCTGAGGCGCCCCCGGCTGAAGCCTGCGCGGCCCGGCCGCTCCCGCAAAGTTTTTTGAGGTTGCTTGAGGTTCCAGCCGATATCCGTGGTTGCACCGTGGCCGGCGCTCGAAGCTTCGTTGGCCCTGAGTTGTCACGACCAAAACCAGTCCGTAAAGTCCGAGCGTCCTTTGTGGAAGCGCGTCATGCCGGAGCAGGGTAGACGCGGTTTCCTGGCGGAGATTCAGCACCGCCGGGTATTCCGCGTCGCCGCACTCTACGTCGTCACGGCCTGGGTGGTACTCCAGGTTGGGGACGTCATCGTGGAACCGTTGGATCTGCCGGAGTGGACCCAGCGCCTGGTGGTCACATTGGCGATGCTGGGATTCCCCATCGTCATCGTGCTCGCGTGGCTCTTCGACGTGACCCCGGAGGGGGTGGTCACGGGCGGGGCCGATGATGTTCGTCCCACCACGGGACGGGGCCTGGACATTGCCCTGGTGGCGATCGCCGTCGCATTGGTGGGGTTCAGCTTCCTGCGTGAGCCCACTGTTGCACCGGTTGTACCCGTCATCACCGAGCGTCCACCCGAGATCGAGGGTGCGCCCGCGCGCTCCATCGCCGTCCTGCCGTTCGACAACTTGAGCGCGCTGGAGGAGAACGCCTTCTTTGCCGCGGGGATCCACGAAGACATCCTCGCCCATCTGGCGCAAATCGAAGCGCTGACGGTGATTTCCCGCACAAGCGTGCTGCGCTACGACGAGACCGATATGGCCCTGACAGAGATCGCTGCCGAGCTCGGCGTCGCCAACATCCTGGAAGGCAGCGTGCGGCGCGCAGGCGATCGTGTGCGCATCACCGTGCAGCTGATCGAAGCGGCGACGGACACCCATCTCTGGGCAGAAACCTACGATCGGGATCTCACCGACGTGTTTGCCATCCAGACCGACGTCGCGAAACGCATCGCC
>JAPULC010000053.1 GCA_027295305.1 Gammaproteobacteria bacterium | reverse complement strand
TTCCGCGACTGGCACGTGAACGTTCGTCAGGTCATCGAGGCGACCGTGAGCTGTCACAAGTGGGCGCTGCACGATCGCGATCCTCTCGAGCAGTGGTCGAGCGGTCGAGTGACATTGTTGGGCGATGCATGTCATCCGATGCTTCCATTCCTCGCACAGGGCGCTGCCATGGCTATCGAAGATGCCTATGTGCTCGCGCATATGCTCGAGATACACCCGCGCGATCTCTCCCATGCGCTCACCCAATACGCAACGCATCGACGACCTCGCACGCGCCGTGTGCAATTGGAAAGCCGCCGCCAGGGAAAGCTCTATCATCTGACGAATCCGCTGCAGGTGGCGTCGCGTAACGCCGTCATCGGATTCGGCTCACGGATCCTGCCTGGGCTTGCTCGAAGGCGTTACGACTGGCTGTTCGGATTCGATGCAGTGAGACTCCTGAGGTGATGCCTCGGCTCAGGTATCCAGAGAACGATGGTCACCAGTGCCATGGCTATGCAGATCCGCGCGGGATGGCAGAGGGAATATCGTGGCTTGGAGGAGTCGTGATCGGATCAGTGGCGCAGGCGACTTTCTTTGCCGAACTGTGACTTCAGAAAATCCATCTGGTCGCCGAGGATCCGGCCGCTGTTGGTCAGCGCGAGATATTCGGCAAAGTTCGGGGCGTAGGGCAACGCGAGGAGCTCCACCCCTGCCTCTTCCAGCAGGAGATCGCCTTTGCGGTGATTGCAGCGCTTGCAGGCCGCAATGACGTTGTCCCACAGATCGCTGCCCCCTCGGGATTTCGGCACCACGTGGTCACGTGTGAGATCGCAGTCCCTGAAGGTGTGACCACAATACAGGCACATGTTGCCATCGCGGCCGAACAGTGCTCGATTCGTGAGCGGGGGGATGTTGCGATTCGGCGCCACGACACGCCCGTCGCAGGCGATGATGCTATTGAGTTCGACGACCGTACGAGTCTGCTCGATACGATTGTATCCGCCCCAGATGTGAAGGATCTGGTCCCCGAGGGTCCACACGACCAGCTCACGCGCATACAGACAGACGGCGTCCTGCCAGCTGACCCACTCCACCGGCCGCCCTGCGACATTCAGCCGCAGAATCCGGGGCACGCGTTCGTAGTCTGCGAGTCTTTCGAGCATCAGCCGTGTAATCACACACGTCCATAGTTACCTCAATGATGACCAAAATCGTTCCCTCAATCAATGAGTTAGTTCCGTTTGCGGAGTAACACGCAGCAAAAGCAAGGGTTTTGGAAGCGAAGGCGAATTTGCTTCACCGGAGCGTGGGAAGAAATTCGCCCGGACGGGACGGCAATTTTCGGACAAAGAGAGCTAGTTCCTGACCAGAATGCATAGCATTCTGGATCGAACTGGCGAACCGGGGCATGGATGCCCCGGCATTTCCCGAATTTTCGGAAGCCAAGCTGCAGAAAATCCTAGGGAAATGGGAGCTTCCGCAAACCACTATTGAGGAAGCGTAAGAGGAAATTGCCAGGGACGGCAATTTCCGGACAAAGAGAGATGAACCGCTACGCCCAGGCGAGATAACCATGGGAGATTGCACGTGCGCCATCGGCGGTCAGCACCTGGAAGCCAAGCTCGCCCTTTCCGAAAACACTGACCTCCAGCGTGAGCGTCGACGGCATGAGCACCATGGCTCCGAAGCGACAGCTCACCCGCCTCACGCGCCCCACTTCCCCATCGAGCACTTGTTGAACCAGTGTGGACACCGCCATCGCCAGGGTGGCGGTCCCGTGCAGGATGATCTCAGGCAATGTGGCACGCTTTGCGACCGCGCGGTCTGTGTGGATCGGATTCCAGATTCGGGCGCATTCGGTATAAACGTGCGCCGCACCGGCGCTTACCGACATCTCGTAGTGCCGGCTCTCGAGTGCCTGGGACGTCACATCCGGGATCTCCGGCAACGCCTCGATCCACCGATCGTCGCCCGCGACCGGGATATCGAGCATCAAGCTACCGCTGTATGTCGTGCACACCAGCCGATCGTCTGCGTCGTGGGTGTCGAACCGCACGACTCTGTAGGCACCGGGCTTTCGCTGCTCGATACCGATCGTTGTCGCCACCGTCGTTAGACGATCTCCTGCGCGGATGGGGCGATGAATGTGCAGGTCGTGTGTCGCGTGGACACCTCGACCGACTTCGTCTCTGCGCAACCCCGGGATGCCGTCGGAAGACCCATCGATGCCCACCTGCCACTCGAGGCATACAGGGAACAGCGGATGCGCCAGCACTGGATCGTTGGCAGTGGTGTCGAAGTAGCCGGGGAGCGTGTCGCCCAAACCCGCCGCGTAAGCCATCGTCCAGCGCGCATCGACGTCGTGTGTCACGGCCTCGCTGCGCTGGCCGACCATCCGGGAATCAAGCGGCATACTTTGGCCCTCCCCTCTCTGGTCCTTTGTCTCGGGTACCTTACAAGAGGCGAGGACGCCCCGACAGACCCGACATGCCACCTTGACTTTGCGCCCCGCTGATAAGATGGTTGCCCGCTTGCGAAACCGACCCCATACCCAATGCGGATCGCTCTTTCTCATCGGAAAATTGCCTTCCCTGGCAATGTCCTTATACGGCAGCCGCACGGCCGCCCGGGCATCCATGCCTTTGCGCTAGCTTCCGCACGAAACCTGGCGCTCATTCTCGTCGTCATGGTGACGGGCTGCTCGACCGCGTCGAGCGGCACCGCAGTTCGCTTGCCGGCCACCGAGAGTTTCGAACGCCATACCGAATCGGGTTGGCACTGCCGCCGGGACGTGGGCGAGATCGAATGGAATTGCGAAAGTGACGTACCGGAACCGGCCGAGGCCGAGGTGGAGAGCCTCGCGCTCGCGACCCCGGCCATGGGAGGCACACCCACGGATGCCGACCTCACGGATCAGCTGCCGGAACCCTCCTTGATAGTCCCCCTGGCAATCGAAGGCGACGACGCGAAATCCGAAGTGGCACTCGAGGCCGTCGAGGGTCTATCCAGCGAGACTCGCACGATCGTCCAGACCCACATTCGTGCAGGAGACTACACCGTTCAGGTCATCGCACTTGCGTCGATGACAGCCATTCGGGATTTTGCAGCAGATCATGAAATCGATGATCGGCTCATCGTCCCGGTCGTGGCCGAGAATCGCGTGTATTTCGCGCTGCTTCATGGCTTCTATCCGGATCGCTTCACTGCCGAGGAAGCCATTGTCACGCTGTCCGAAGAGCTTCAGTCATTGAGCCCGCGGGTGCGTTCGTCGGACGATCTCGGGGAGGCGATAGCGCGGGCCCGGTCGCTCCTTGGCGTGATGGCCAATCGCGACGGCGATTGAAATATCCGCGCAAGGGCCCATCTATCCACAACGATGTGGCCGCGATCCGGCGCACACAGCTGTCGTTGATGACTACGTTCCTGGGGGCCGTGGTGACGGCTGCCTATCTTTTCGTATGCTATGCGTTCGCCATGCCCCGGAGCTAGTTTCCGGACGGAAACTAACTCCGATCGTCCAGAAGCGGCTGGAGACGTGCACGTCGCTCCATCGCCGCGCGCATCAGACGCTCGCGTTCGCCCATCGCGTCCTCATCGGGCTGAGAGCCGCCACGCACATCTCGCAAGCCGCCATCCATCAGCACGTATGCCCCCGTCATGAATTCACCATCCGAACCCGCCATGAAGTTCACGAGACCGGCAATGTCCGCGGGTTTGCCCACGCGCCCAGCCGGCGTACGTCGCTCGAGGGCCTGGCGGATGGGGCCTCCTTCTTCTCCGGCGAGCCCCTGGGCGAGGGGAGTTTCTATCACGCCCGGACCAATGGCATTGACGGTAATGGCGTATTGTCCGAGCTCCTGTGCCCAGCCTCGGACCATGATGCGCACCCCGGCCTTAGTGGCGGAGTACGACCACATGTTGGCACTCGTGTTCTCCGCCGCCAGCGAAGAGATACAGACGATGCGCCCACCGTTGCCGAGCTTCACCATCTGCTGCGCCGTGGCCTGCACGGTGAGAAACACACCGGTGAGATTGACGTCGAGCTGATCCTGCCAGTCTTTGACCGACATCTCGAGAACGGAGCCGCCGCGAGCGATGCCGGCATTCGCTACCGCCACATCCAGTCGCCCGAGGCGTTCCACGCATTGCGCCGCCGCCCGCTTCATGTGCGCTTCCGACGCCACATTGCCTCTGATCACGTGGGCCGAACGTCCGTGCTGACCGACCAGATTGGCGGTTTCCTCTGCGCCGTCCGCATCAACGTCGACGATGCAGATGTTTGCGCCTTCGCTCGCGAGGCGCACCGCGATACCGCGGCCAATGCCGGAGCCCGCGCCGGTGATGAAGGCGACCTTGCCGTCTTGACTAGCCATCCCCTCGACCTCCTGAGTCCTCGAGACTCGTCCGCGGACTGATGCAGGCATAGCTCGGTCGCGATCTCAGGCGATCCAGGTAGGCGGCCGCCTTTGGGAAGTCACCGAGATCCAT
>JAPULC010000523.1 GCA_027295305.1 Gammaproteobacteria bacterium | reverse complement strand
GCGGCAGCCGTGGGGCTGCCGTTAGCAAAACCCGCTCTTTGCGGACTCTTTTAAAGAAGAGCACGCAGCAAAAGCAAGGGTTTTGGGAGCGCGGTGGTGTCCTTGGGACACCACCAAGATGAAGGCGAATTTACTTCGCCGTAGCGTGGGAAGAAATTCGCCCGGACGGCGAATTTCTGGACAAGAACTAGCTACTCGGATTGAGTCGCCAATTTCTCGAGCAACCACTCCTGGCCGGATCGGCGTGGGTTCTCGCCCGGTGTCAGTCGAAGATAGGAGCCGTCCATCTGCAGCTCCCAGGACTGGGCGTTGTCGGCACAGTAGTTCTCGAGGGATTCCGTGATGACCCGCGCCCTGAGTTCGTCGTCGATAATGGGGAAGCAGGTTTCCACACGATCGAAGAAATTCCTTCCCATCCAATCGGCACTCGAGAGATAGACTTTCGGGTCTCCTTCGTTCTCGAAATAGAAGATCCGGGTGTGCTCGAGGAATCTGCCGATAATCGAGCGCACCGTGATGGTATCGGAGACGGCTTTGACGCCGGGACGCAACGAACAGATGCCTCGCACGAGGAGATCGATTCGCACGCCTGCCTGTGATGCGCGGTACAACGCCCGGATCAACCGAGGCTCTGTCAGCTGGTTCATTTTCGCCGTGATGCGCGCCGGCTTCCCGGCTCGTGCGGCCTCGGCTTCCGCATCGATGAGATCCAACATCGACTTGTGAAGCGTAAAGGGCGATTGAAGAAGCTTCTTCAGTCGGCCGGCGCGACCTAGCGCCGTGAGCTGCTGGAAGATCTTCTGCACGTCGGAGCCGATGGCGTCGTCGCACGTGAACAATCCATAATCCGTATAGGCGCGCGCGGTGCGATGGTGATAGTTGCCGGTGCCCAGATGAACGTAGCGGCGCAGCTTTCGCCGTTCGCGACGAATGACCAGGATCATCTTCGCGTGGGTCTTGTGGCCCACTACCCCGTACACCACATGGGCGCCTGCTTCCTGCAGTTCATTGGCAAGCTCGATGTTGGCTTCCTCGTCGAAGCGCGCGCGAAGCTCGATCACCACCGTGACCTCTTTCCCGGCGCGTGCGGCATCGATCAGCGTCCTGACCACCGCGGACTGTGTTCCAGTGCGGTAGAGCGTCTGTCGAATGGAGAGCACATCCGGATCGGACGCCGCCTGGCGCAGGAAGTCCACCACCGGGGCAAAGGACTGAAAAGGGTGATGCAGCAGCATGTCCTGACTACGAATCACCTCGAACAGATCGTTTCCCTGGCGCAATTGCGGCGGAACACCCGGGGCGAATCCCGGGTAATTCAGGTCGGGGCGATCGATCTGATCGGAAATGTTGTTCATCAGCCGCGTGAGATTGACCGGACCATTGCACCGATAGACATCGTCTTCGGCGAGCTCGAATTTGGCAGCAAGAAAGCTCTGAACCTTGGACGGGCAATCCATCGCGAGCTCGAGGCGCACCGCGTCACCGAAACGCCGCGCAGGGAGCTCGCCTTCCATCGCACGCAACAGATCGTCGACTTCTTCCTCGTCCACGAACAGCTGACTGTTGCGCGTCACCCGAAACTGGTAGCAGCCCGTCGCCACCATGCCCGAGAATATCTCTCCGACGTAGGTGTGAATGAGTGAGGAGAGCAAGACCAAGTCGTAGGGGCCCCCAGCGCAGGACTCGGGCAGTGCTATCAAGCGCGGCAGGGATCTCGGTGCCTGCACGATCGCCCTACCGCTACTGCGGCCGAATGCGTCCTTGCCTTCGAGGGTCACGATGAAATTCAGGCTCTTGTTCAACACCCTCGGAAACGGGTGCGCCGGATCGAGACCCATGGGACTCAACACCGGCAGAAGCTCACGATTGAAGTAGCGCTTGAGCCACTGGGACTGCTTCTTGTTCCAATCCTCGGGCCCAAGAAATCGGATGCCCTCGGCTTCGAGGCTCGGTAACAGAAATTCGTTCAAAACGCCGTAATGCTCTTTCTGCAGCTCGTGGCAGATCCCGGCGATGACCCGCAATTGCTCGCTGGGGGTCATGTTGTCGGGACCACGATGAGTGGACCCGAACTCGGCCTGTTGCTTGAGCCCGGCGACTCGAATCTCGAAGAACTGATCGAGGTTCGACGCGCAGTGGTAGAGAAACTTGAGCCGCTCCAGAAGTGGCAGCCCCTCGTCCGTGGCCTGCGCCAGCACCCGGCGATTATACGCGAGGTCGCTCAGCTCGCGGTTGATGTACAGCTCTGGGTTGGTGAGGTTGAGGACATCCATGGGCTAGAGTCGTGGGCTCAAAGAACTGGGTATTTTATCATCTACCCCCTAATTAGCAGGGTACACGTGAATTGTCAGGCAGGCAGCGACGTGAGAGACCCATCTCGAGTGCAATGAGAGACCCATCTCGAATGCAATGAGAGACCGAATCTACGAAAAGCGTCAGGATCTCGTCGACTTCGCGTTCGACGAAGCGGTGGTGCGGGTCTTCCCGGACATGATCCGCCGCTCGGTGCCGGGCTATGAGCACGTCATCGCCATGACGAGCCTCGTTGCGGCCCACCACGCCACCCCGGGGAGTCTATGTTACGACCTCGGTTGCTCTCTGGGCGCCACCGCCGTGGCGATGCAGCGCGGCATCGAGGCTTCGGGATGCACCATCATCGCCATAGATGACTCGCCCGCCATGATCGAGGCCGCCATTCAAAGGGTGCCCCATGAGCACGGCGACCCGCCCATCCGTTTCGCGTGCGCGGACCTTCGAGACGTCATCATCCGAGATGCATCGCTGGTGGCTCTGCAGTACTCCCTCCAATTCGTAGCAACCGACGATCGCTTGCCTCTGTTGGAGCGCATCCACGCCGGTCTTCTTGCGAACGGGGCGTTGCTGCTGTCAGAGAAGATCGTCGCAGACGACCCGGCCGAGCAGCGATACATCGACTCGCTTCACCTGGAGTTCAAGCGAGCCAATGGGTACAGCGAGTTGGAGATAAGCCAGAAGCGGGCCGCGCTGGAACACACTCTGGTCGCGGAAACCCTACCGGCGCACTCGAAGAGACTCGAGGCGGCGGGATTTCGGCAGGTGATTCCATGGTTTCGAAGCCTGAATTTCATCTCCCTGATCGCCCTGCCCTGACGGCGTACCGAAGCCTGGGCAAGGCCCTCGGCGATGCCGGTCTGGGGGAGTTGACGCCGACGCTGGAGCGGCTGATCCGGGAGGGATTTGCGCCGGATCGACACGGCAAGCTCGACGGATGGCTCCAAGCCGTTGCCGAACTGCCGGATGTCGCGTCCAGTTACAGCTCACTTCATCGGCAGCGGCAAGCGCTGCAGGGCGCCGCGATCTGCGTGGGGGGGCAGGAGGATCTGAACGACGACCAGCGCACGCGGCTGCGGGGCTGTCTTCATCAGCTCATGCCCTGGCGTAAGGGCCCTTTCGAGATCTTCGGGATTCGAGTCGACGCCGAATGGCGAAGCGATCTGAAGTGGCGACGCGTTGCGGATGCAATCAGTCCCCTCGCGGGGCGTACCGTGCTCGACGTGGGGGCAAGCAACGGCTATTACGCCTGGCGCATGGCGGGCGCTGGGGCTCGCCTGGTTCTCGGTGTCGATCCCTCGCTGAATTACGTCTTGCAGTATCTGGCCCTCGCTCGCTATCTCCCGCAGGTGCCGGCATACGTCATACCCTGTCGCTTGGAGGATCTGCCCTCATCGGCGACGGGGTTCGACTCCGTCTTCTCCATGGGCGTCCTCTACCATCAGCGAGCGCCCCTCGAGCATCTGAGCGAGCTGCATCGGCGGCTGCGGCCTGGCGGGGAGCTGGTGCTTGAAACCCTGGTGGTGCCGGAGGGTTGCGCCACCCTGCATCCAAGCGGACGTTACGCCAGGATGAGAAACGTCTGGATGGTACCCGCATCGGCTGAACTTCGGATATGGCTCGCGCAGACAGGTTTCGCCGACGTTCGCTTGGCAAGCGTCACGCCCACCACGAGCGAGGAGCAGAGACGCACGCAGTGGATGCCGTTCGAATCCCTGGCCCAGGCGTTGGACCCACAGGATCCAACGACTACCGTGGAGGGTCATCCCGCTCCACGCCGGGCGCTCTTGATCGCGAGGAGGTGATCGACTTGGCGACGGAAATCGAACGCAAATATCTGGTCCGCGACACCGAGTTCCTCGCAGATCTCGAAGGCGAGGCGCTCACTCAAGCCTACCTCGCCAGCGGCAACGGGGTCACCGTGCGCGTGCGCATCGCAAGCGAGAATGCCTGGCTGACCGTGAAGGGCCCCACCCACGGTCTCAGCCGTCTGGAGTTCGAGTATTCGATTCCCCTCGACGATGCGCGCGCGTTGCTCGCGCTCGCACCCAACGCGCCCATAGAGAAGACGCGCTTTCGAATCCCCGAGGGGGATGTCGTGTGGGAAGTCGACGTATTCGAAGGCGCCAATGCGGGTCTCGTGACCGCGGAGGTAGAGCTCGAGCGTGAAGATCAGACATTTTCCCTACCCCCATGGATCGAGCGAGAGGTCAGCGATGAGCCGCGCTACGGGAACGCCAGCCTGTCGATCCATCCGTATGAGCAGTGGTCACCGGAGCGTTGAACCATGTGGCCATTTCGATATCTCGGGCAGCAGCAGAAGATCATGAGGATCTACAAATGCTTTACTCAGACGCCGCGCCAGGCATTGCATCCCATTCAAGTGAGCCGCAAGACGGGGCTTTCCCTCAGCAGCGTCAACGAGCGTCTGGAACACACGCCGGAGCTCTTCGTGAAGATCCCCAAGGGCTCCGACGGCCTCACCCGCTACCGGCTCACAAGCCCTGTGCAAGCACAGAGCGAGGCGCAGGTGGAAGCACACGTGCAGCGTACCGTGCGCACCGAGCAGCTGACGCTCTACACGGTGTTCCTGATGGTGATCTCGATGATCGCGGTGGCCATCGTAGTGGGCTTCCCGTGGTCGATGTTGGTGCCGGATTGAACACGATGTGACAATAGCGACTGCACACCCCTTCGCGCCGCACGCCAGGAATTGCCGATGCCAGAGTCACTCGTTCAAGAACACATCGAGCGGCGCGATCGCACCAGAGAGTTCATCCACACCACACTTGCCCCGCTGGAGTCCGGTATCGATGCCGGCGCCCCGATACCGGGGGAGGTCAGGCGACAGGTCGTCGAGGCTTCCCGGGCAGCGGGATTCTTCGGTATGACCCAGCCCAAGGCGTATGGCGGCACCGAGGTCGGGCCGGTGGCGATGACCGTGGTCCGCGAAACCCTGGCAGCGGCGAATCTTCGCCTGTCGGGCGCCGTCTTCGGTCCCGGACCGGGGGTGCTTGCGGCAGCCGAGGGACATCTACGCGAACACTATCTCGCGCCGCAGATGCGCGGCGAGAAAAGCTCCGCCTTCGGATTCACGGAGCCCGCCGATGCGCCCCATCCCACCACCGCACGACGCGACGGTGACGATCTGGTGGTAACCGGTGCCAAAAGCTATGTCAGCGGCGGCGACCGAGCGGATTTCATCAACGTGGTGTTGCAGGTCGAGCCGAGCGATGTCGACGCCGGCGGTCCTGCACTGCTGGTGGTGGATAGAAACACTCCGGGTCTCGAGATCGAGCAGCGCTTCGAGACCCTGGACGGCAGCTCTCACGTATTCATGCGCTTCACCGACATGCGTGTTCCCACCACTCACATCCTCGGGAAGGTGGGCGAAGGCATGCCGCGGGCCATGCGCCAGATCGGCGACATACGTCTATCCATCTCCGCTCAGGCTTGCGGCATCATGCTCTGGACCCTCGACTACATCACCGAGCATCTGAAGGCGCCCCATCGATCCGGAACTCCGCTGGGGGATCGCGAAGGCGTGCGCATGCGCTACGCGGACATGCGCATCCAGGCCTATGCAGCACGCAGCATGCTCTATCGCACCGCGCGTCTCGCCGAAGCCGGCGAGAATGTCATCAACGAGGGGATTGCCACCAAGGTCTTCACCACCGAGGCGGTAGGCGAGATCGTCGACCAGGCCTTGCAGCTCTGCGGGGGCAGTGCGCTGGTCATCGGCCATCCGTTGGAGGCCCTTTATCGACGTGTTCGCGCAATGCGCTTCACGGAAGGCGCAAGCGACATCCTGAGGCTGAATCTCGCACGCGGGCGCCTGGATCTGGATAAGGGGCGCATCTGACTCGCTAGCGTCAGTCAGCAAACGAGCCCCGGGGCATGGGATGCCGCGGCAGCCGTGGGGCTGCCGTTAGCAAAAGCCGCTTTTCGCGTAGCCTTTTACGGAAGAACGCGCAGCGAAAAGTAAGGGTTTTGGGAGCGGAGGCGAACTTGCTTCGCCGCAGCGTGGGAGGAAACTGCCAGGGACGGCAATTTCCGGCATGGATCAGGTACGCACGCCCTTCAGACCGTGCTGCTCCCGAGTCTCTTCACGCTTCTCTTCGGTTTTCTTGAGAAGCGCATAGACGGCGCCGTAGCCACCGTGACGGGGTTGGGCGCTATGAAACGCGATCACCTGCGGCACCTGCAACAGCCACTGACCCACGTAGCTCTTCAGCCTGCCGGGAGTGTCGCTCTTCTCCCCTTTTCCATGGGAGATCAACAGCGTTCGAACGCCGAGGTCCAACGATGTCTGCAGAAAACGGAACATCTCGACGCGCGCTTCCTTCACTGTCTTTCGATGCAGATCGAGGCGTGCCTCCACGTCGTATCTGCCGAGTCGAAGCTTGCGATATACGCCGTTCTGCACGCCGTCCTTCTTCCACTCGAGGAGATCGTAGGGCCCCATCGGCGGCACCTCTCCGAGCGTCAGGAAATTGGGATCCACGCGGTTGCGACGGTGTTCCGCCGCCGCCTTGCGACGCTCGAGCTCGCCGGGCGAGGAACGATGGGGCGGGCGTTCCGGATTGCGGGGAGCTTCACCCCTCAACGGCTCCACCCCCTCCATGGCCTCCTTGAACAGATCATCTTCGTCCATGACAACATCCTAGACCGGAATCGACGGATAGTTGGATGACTTGGTGTCCGGGATTGGATGGTTGTCTGCGGCGTGATAGGTGAACACCAGTGACAGCTTCACCTCCGTGGTGCGGTTCATTCCCGCGGCGTGAAAGAGCCCGCTGTGGAA
>JAPULC010000522.1 GCA_027295305.1 Gammaproteobacteria bacterium | reverse complement strand
TAGTCTGCGAAGAATGCGGCGACCCCGTCGCGCATGCGCGCTTCATCGTTGTCCCAACGCAGACGGCCGGCGATGTGCACGTGGAATCCTTCCCGCGCGAGCCATTGGAGCCCCTCGAGCATCGGCGCCCACGAACGACGTCCGCGCTCTTCCTCGTGCAGCGCGCGCTCGTAGTGATCCACGGAGACGCGGATCGTCAGTTGATCGGCGAATTCGTCTCGAAGTGCCTGGAGTCCCGGCTTTAGCTTCATCATCGGGCGCATGGCATTGGTCAACACCAGGGTTCGGAATCCGGCGCTGAGGCTGTCGCGCATGATGTCCAGGATGTGCGGATTCATGAACGGCTCGCCCCCCGTGATTCCGATCTCCTCGGTGGGCAAGCCTTGCACCTCGATCTCGTCCAGATAGGCGCGTGCTTCCTCACGGGTGAGATAGGCGAGGCGGTCGTTGCTCGGTGTCGACTCGATGTAGCAGTTCTCGCAACTGAGATTGCAGAGCGTGCCCGTGTTGAACCACAGCGTGCGCAGAGCGGTTAAGGCAACGTGCGCCCGGGGCTCGCCATCGGCGGTGATGTCGGGGTTCGCGAACTTGCGGGCGGCGGGAACGATCAGCTCCGAGCTCGACACGAGTCTCTCCGGGATGCTATCGGGTTCATAGACCGCCGTTGACGTGGCGGGTTCCGACAGGGATGGTCATGCAGTGTAGACCCTACCACGAGCAAGCTCGCGCGTGTGCGAGGAGCCGCCCCCGTGATCCAGCGGCGTGGACACCGCCATGCTCTTGCACTTCGGCATCGAATGAGTGGAAACTCTTCGCATGGCCGCATCCACAGACGAACGACAAGTTTCCCTTCGCACCAAGCTCACCTTCGGGGTCGGTTCCACCGCCGAGGCGATCTGTCTGTACTCGTTCGGCCTGCTGTCGATGTTGTATTACAACCAGGTCCTGGGGCTGAGCGCCACCCTGGCAGGCCTGGCGCCGACGCTGGCACTCCTGTTCGATGCGGTATCCGATCCGCTGATCGGATCCATCTCGGATCGATTCAAGTCGAAGAAGTGGGGGCGCCGGCATCCGTTCATGTTCGTCGCGCCTTTGCCGGTGGCACTGTGTTACTTCGCGATCTTCAATCCGCCGGAGACGCTGGAAGGCTTCTGGCTGTTCCTTTGGTTCGCCGGCTTTGCCGTTGCACTGCGCACGTTCATGACGCTCTTTCACGTGCCGCACCTGGCGCTCGGCGGTGAGCTGTCGTCGAACTACCACGAGCGTACGCGGGTGATGAGCTACAACAACTTCTTCGGTTGGATCGGCGGCGCTGGCACCCATTTCGTCTCTCTGACCTTCGCCTTTGCGGCGACGGCCGAGTATGCCAACGGTCTCTTGAACCCCGACGCCTATCCAGTGTTCTCTGCAGTCGCGGCGGTGATCGTGTTCTTCATTTTGTACACGTCCGCCTGGTTCACGCGCGACCAGATCCCGCGTCTGTCGCAACCCCCTGACGATCAGCCGAAGTTCACCTTGTTGGAGTTCTGGTCCGACATCAAGGCGGTGCTCGCCAACCGCAACTACGTTTTTCTTCTGATCGCGCTATTTCTCCTCAGCGTCATGCTCGGCGTCCGTGGCGCGTTCAACCTGTACATGAACACCTACTACTGGGAGTTCCTGCCGGCCCAGATTGCGCTCTTTGTGATCGGCTCTGCAGTGGGTTATTTCACGGCTTTTACCTTGACCACGGAAATTCATCGGCGATTCGACAAACGTGTCACCATCGTGTGGACGGCGGTCTTGTTATCGATCTTCCCGGCATTGCCCGTGATTCTGCGCATGGTGGGCTACTTTCCGGAAAACGGAACGGAGCTGTTGTTGCCGATGATGATTGTCTTCGCGGCCCTCGGCGGGGTATGCGGCGCCGTCTTGAACATCAGCGTCATGTCTGCGCTCGCCGATATCGCCGACGAGAACGAGCTGCTCTACGGGCGGCGCCAGGAAGGCATGCTGTATTCGGCGCGGACGTTTTTCGCAAAGGCCGACAACGCACTGGGCCATTTCATAGCAGGCATCGCGCTGGATCTGATTCAGTTTCCGGTGAATTCGAAACCGGGTGAAGTGGACGCCGACGTAATCTACTGGTTGGGGCTCATCGATTCACCGATCACCATCCTCCCGGGGATCCTCGCCGCATGCTTCTATGCGGGATACCGCATCAACAAGAGCCGCCACGAGGAAATCCAGGCAGAGCTCACCGTCAGACGGACGGCAATGCAGGCGGCGGATTAGTGCTAAAGAACTGGGCTCGGGTTCGCTGATTCTTAGCTAGAGGACAATTGTCGGGGCCGGCAATTTCCGGACAAGAACCAAACGCAGAGTAACCGATATGACCGTGAAAACGGCGCCGCTGCGCGTTTATACCGATGACCTCGAGTTTTTTTCAGGTTACATCGAAAAGCTCGCCGAAGAGGCGCGTGCGGGATTACCCGAGGCGTTGCGGCGCATGAGAGATCACGTGTCACGTTTCCGCGGCGTCTCCGACGACGCGATCATCGCCGGTGAGCCTGCGGTAGCGGATGCGCAGCAGGTCTATGCGGCCGAGCATGGGTTCGGCGACTGGGCCTCGATGGTCGACTATGCGGAGCAAATCAGCAACGGTAAGCGTGAAGACCCTTACATCGACTTCATCCACAAAGTGGAAGCGGGCGACACGCACGCCGTCAGTGATCATCTGGATCGCGATGCATCGCTCGTCAATGCAATCGCCTCTACCCACAATGCGCCCCTCCACAGCGCCGGAAACAAGGAAGTCGCGGCGCTGCTGCTGGAGCGCGGCGCCGATGCCGAGCTGGAGACACCCCTCGCCGGCGGCACGGCGTTGATGCATGCGTTGATCTGGGGCTGGGCGGACGTGGCGGAGGTCATTGCAGCTCACAGCAACTACCCGTCGAACCTGCGCGTGGCCGCCGGGCTCGGCGACAGGGCGATGCTGGAATCCATGTGGACTGGGCAGGGACAGCTCACCGCGGAGGCGCGAGACAAGCGCGACTACTATCGCCCCAACCATGGTTGGTTTCCCTGGGTGCCGGGAGGCTCGGATCAGGAGGTTCTGGACGAGGCTCTGATCTTTGCCGCCGTCAGTGGGCGCATAGAAGCGGCGGACAGGATGCTGGAGCGCGGAGCGTCCATCGACGGTCGCGCATACAACACGACGGCGTTGCTGCGCGCGGCGTGGCGTGGCCGCATACCCATGGTGGATTGGCTGCTCGACCACGGCGCCGATATCCATGGCACGGGTTGGCTCGGCGGCCATGCCAAGGGTGTCACTGCTCTGCACCTCGCCGC
>JAPULC010000521.1 GCA_027295305.1 Gammaproteobacteria bacterium | reverse complement strand
GGGGAGAGGTTAGAAACTCGGGGTGAGAGGGGGCCGCTGACCGGGTCTCATGGCAAAGCCGTCAGCGTGCATGAGAACGGCGCCAGAGGCTCGCAGATGCTTTTAGTGTCACATGGCGCTCGGCTACCGTCGGCGTGCCGCCGAGTGCCTCGGCCAGACCCGACGAGGCCGCGTCACGTGTTATGCGGCACCACAAATTACGCGGGCGCGCGTCCGCGGTCGACGTCAGACCGCGATGTCGTGAAGTATGTCCACCACGACGTGGGTGTCGCTGTGCATGATCACCAGATCCGCACCCACCCGGATACGCACATAACCCCTGGGCAGCGGTGTGAGCTGGCGCTCCAGATCCGCCGGCAGGGGTTCGCGATCGAGCCCGGGCGGCAAGCCTTTGCCCCGCTGAAGCTGCTTGGCGATGCCGGGCGGATAGCCGCCCTTCTTGGCATGGCCGGGAGACGTGTGCTTGCTCTTGCCGCGATGCTTTCCCGCGTAGTGGGATTTCAGAACATCAACGTCGTGTTTACCGAACTCGACTTTGGCCGAGACGGCACCCATGTCGATCGCAACGTGCCCACTCGTCGCACATGCCGCAAGCAGGGGAAACGCACAAATCACCAGAAGACAAAGCCATCGTGAATGCATGATGCGGTCCGACTTGGGAATCTAATATAAGTGTAGAAGCCCGTTGCATCAGAGGCGGCTTTTCGAACGAAGCTGTGGGAGCGGCTTCAAGGAACTTCGAAAACCCTGTGGGAGCGGCTCCCACATCAGAAAGCTCCCTCATCACAGAGCTCCCACACCAGAAAGCTGAATTACGCAGCGCGCGCGGGCACGGCGAGATCCTCGCCATCGATGTGCCGGATGATGGGCTGGGTGAGCCCGATCGTCACGAGGGTGAACAGATACACGCTGACACTGATTGCGACCGCAATCGAGGGCGTCGTTGCGTCGGCCAGGGCGCCGAGCATGAGCGCACCGAGAGACATGAAGCTGTAGGTGATGCTGTGAAGTCCCATCACGCGCCCGCGCAGTTCGTCCGGGACGTTCATCTGCATGACCGTCATGGAGCTGATCATGAATCCCTGGCCGAACATCGCGGCCGCAAATACGAAGAAGAGCGCACCGTAGAATGCCGCCGGCGATTCCGCAAACGCGGTGGTTAGGGAGAAGCCGTAAAGCATGACCACGGAGACGGCCGCCCCACCCAGCATGATCCACCCCAGCCGACGTGCCCCCTGAAAGGTGCCGACGATCAAGGTGCCGATCAGGGAGCCCACTCCACCCATGGAAATCAGAAGCCCGTAACCCCGCTCGCTGGCTTCCAGCATCCTGGCGAACGCGGGCATGAGTTCCGCGTAGGAGTTGCCGAAGAACATGCCGATGTAAGACCAGGTGATCAGCACCAGAAACAGACGCGTGTTGAGAATGAAACGCACCCCTTCGATCACGTGCTGCAGCGACGACACCAGCACCTCCCGACGCGGGACACGAATGCGAATCGTCGCCATCACCACGAACAAGGTGAGATAGCCCGCCATCCCAAGGAGGAAATTCAGCCAGGTATCGGTGAGCGCAATGAGCACGCCCCCGATCGCAGGCAGGACCATGCGTGTCGACTGCCAGATGATGGAGTTGAGCGCCACCGCGCTCATCAGTAGATCGCGCGAGATGAGCGCCGGGAAAAAAGCCTGACGGGCGGGACCGTCGACGCCCGAGATTGCCGACGTCAGTGCAGCAATCGCGAGCACGTGCCAGACCTCGACCACTTCCATGAGATCGAGCAGCGCGAGCAACAGATACAGCGCAGCGGTGGCGAGCGACGACACCATGATGAGGAAGCGTCGGTCGAGGCGATCGGCCAACGCGCCGCCGTAGATCGTGATGAAGATGCTGGGAATCGCGGTGGCGGCCCCGAGATACCCGAGAGCCAGCGCGGATCCGCTCAGCTCGTACACGAGCCAGGCCTGCGCCAATGTCACCAGGCGCCCGCCCCCAACCGACGCAATGGACCCCAACCAATAACGGCGATAGAGGGTCTCGCCCAGTGCGCCGTAGTGACGAACGAAAAACGCGCCGATCATGGATCGCGCTCATCGTGAACGGCTTTGTCGCGACTGTTCATCGCCGCGATGTCGGCATCAGATGCCGCATGAGATCGAACTCGAGATTCTCCGCCATGGATGAAAGCTGTCCCCCCAATTCCAAATGTAACCCTGCGATCGAACCGCTAGCATACTGAGGTCTCAAACGAGATGCCCATCGATGGGCTTCGAGGGAGTCAACGAAGTGACATTCGAATCCGTGCAGTGTGAGCTCGTCACGTGGGCGGCATTTCACTCGCGATGCCGTCGGCTGGTGACAAAGATTCGTCAATCGGGGTTCACGCCGGATCTGATCGTCGGCATCGGAAGAGGCGGCTGTCCACCCGCTCGGGTGGTCGCGGACTTCCTCGGCATCATGGATCTCGCGAGCTTCAAGATCGAGCACTATCGCGGTGCGAAGCCCGACGTCGCTGCGGTGATCAAATACCCCCTCGCAGCGAGCATCGAAGGACGCGACGTGCTGCTCGTGGACGACGTCACCGACAGTGGCGATACCTTCGACGCCGCCTTCGCGCATCTCAACTGAGCGCGGTACGCCGCGCATGATCAAGAGCGCGGTACTCGACCACAAGGTGATCTCGCGATACGAGCCCGACTATTTTGGTCGAAAAGTGATCAAGTGGCGCTGGATCATCTACCCGTGGGCCGTGATCGAAGACCTTTCCGGCTTTGTGCGTGCGATGCATCGCGACGTGGCCGATGAAGCACGCATCAAGCAACGGCTCGCCGACGAGCACGGCATCCGCGTCTCCGATGCGACGCTGGCAGACGTGCTCTCGAGCATGCGGATGACGATGGGGAAAGTTGGGGTCAGACCTGACCCTTTAAGCGTCTGACCCCTATGAGTTACAATCGCGCCAACGTGCGTTGGCTGCTTCACATGGAGCCGATTCAGCTCCGCCAAATTCGATTTTTCCATTGGCCGACTCTGCGCCAACACCCTTCTCTCCCCTTAAATTCGCCCCTCGACTCGCCCCTCAATTCGCCCGTTCGGTTGGCTGTTCATCGATCAAACACCTCAGATGTCCGCGCATGAGTGATACGTCCTTATCGCGCGATCCGCTGAAGCAGCTCGAGGCCAAGATTCGCGTTCTCGAGGAAGAGAACGCACGATTGAAGGAGAGCGTCGACGGCATCGCTTCTCTTCAGTCCACCATCGCGCAGCTCGCGGACACCGAGGCGCAACTTCGCAACCTGGTGGACAGCGCGTCGGTTGCGTTCTATGTCATCGAACCGTCCGGTCGAATCATCGACGCGAATCCCCATGCATGCGCGAGCCTTGGATACACCCGAGAAGTGCTCGTGTCTCTCAACGTGCGGGAAATCGACGCGTCATTCTCCGCGCGCGAGATCGAGCGCATCATCGAATCTCTGGGGCACGGCGAGAAGCCGGTGCGAGAAGCGCTGCAGCGGCGCCGCGACGGAACGACTTTCCCCGCGGAGCTCGCCCTGAGTCTCATGCAAGCCGACCCCAAGCCCAACGTGTTGTGCCTGTTGCGCGATGTCTCCGAACGGGCAAGACTCGAACAGGAGCTCTGGCAAGCGCGAAAAATGGAATCCATCGGTCGCCTGGCAGGCGGCATTGCGCACGACTTCAACAATCTTCTATCGACGATCATCGGCCACAGTGACCTTGCATTGGTGGATCTACCCGCAACGGATCCCATCCGGGAGAGTGTTCGCTCCATAAAGGAGGCAGGACACCGTGCAGCCGAGTTGACCCAGCAGCTTCTCGCGTTCAGCCGCAAGCAAGCGCTCGAGACAAAGCCCGTCTCCCTCGGTGAGGTGGTGTCGAATCTGTCCAGAATTCTCAGGCGTATCATCGGTGACCACATCGATCTCGACATGGATATCGCTTCGAGCACCCATGCCGTCATGGGCGATCAGTCGCAGCTCGAGCAGGTCGTGCTCAATCTCGTGTTCAACGCCCGCGATGCCATGCCGGCGGGGGGGCGGCTCACGATCAGAATCCAAAACGTCACCCTCTATGAGGACACCATTACGACTTATGGAGTCGACGAGCCGGGTACCTACGTGATGCTTTGGGTTCAAGACGAAGGCGTGGGAATTCCGGCGGAAATTCAGGACGAGATCTTCGAACCATTCTTCACCACCAAGGCGGCAGGCCAAGGAACGGGACTCGGGCTGTCGACCACGTACGGGATCGTGCGCCAGTTTCACGGCGGCATCATCGTGCGCAGCAAGCTCGACCAGGGCACCACGTTCGAAGTGGTCTTTCCGGCATCTCCAGAGGAGGCACCCGATGGAGATCAGGACACCGACGGCGACGCGCTTCCCACCGGCGGCGAGCGCCTGCTCGTCGTGGACGACCATCCCGGCGTCCTCGGGATACTCTCCCGCATGCTCGCGCGCCTTGGTTATTCGGTGCTGCAGGCGAGCGATGGCAATGAGGCGCTGCGCGTGATCGAAGCCAACCCGGCGATCGATCTCGTGGTTTCCGATGTGGTGATGCCGGGAATGCAGGGAACCAAGCTCGCAGCAGAGATCGAGAACCGCTGGCCGGGAATCAAGGTGATGTTGATGACGGGTTACGCCCCCGACAGCCTCCCGGCACTGCAAGCATTGAAGCACCGCCCCAAGGTGCTCTCGAAGCCCATTTCACCGAGAGATCTCGCGGAAGCCATTCGCGAGGTGCTGGGGACCCGCGCCCGGAAATAGCATCCGGTGGGAGCGGCAAAGAGGGTGTCGCAAAACCCCAACGGGTGGTGGCACAGAACTCTTCTGGGGGAAAGGAACCTCGAAAACCCTGTTTCGCAGTGGCGTGCTTCTTGTGAGGGAGCGGCTTTAGCCGGGGGCGCCTACTTAGCCGCGAATCAGGGGGCCTGCAAGTCGAATCATTCGCGGCTAAAGCCGCTCCCACACCAGAGGCTCAATTAGGTTTTTCGAGGGTCCCCGACTAGCCCACCACGTGGTGCTTACCCTCGACGTGAACCGTCGTGGCGCGGGGGCCGTCCTCGCCCATGTCTTCGCTGTAGCGAACCGACGCACCGGTCTCCAGACGGTCGAAATCGGCGTTGATCACGGCATTGCGGTGAAAATAGATCAGGCGCTGGTCCGGAGTCTGGATGCGTCCGAATCCCCGTTCCAGATCGAGCTCAACGATCTCTCCGTGCAGCGGCACATCGTGATGCTTTACGTGCCCGCGGCGGCGACGCACGTAGTCCTGAAGCTGGCGGCGGGCGGCGTTGAATGCGTCGCGAATCGTCACGTACGCATCCTCGTGGGCATGGTTTTCAGACGGGTTACGGCTGACCACGATCTCGTCACCAGGCACCTTCAGCTCGATCCTCACGCGATAGATCTTGCCCCTGTGCTGGTGCCTGTGCGGAGCCTCGAGCGCCACGTGGCAAGCGATGATGCTGTCGAAGAATTCCTCCAACTTGGCGACGCGCTCGCGAATGTCGGCTTCCAGCGTGGGCGTTGACTCCATGTTTCTGAACGTGATCTCGAGGTCTTTTTCCATCTACATCACCGCCGTTGAGGGGATGAGCTCATTGCGTCATGAAGCGATCATATGGGTTTCAGGCGGATCAAGCAGCAACATCGAGCTTCACGAACAGACCGCAATGATCACATGGGGTTTCGAGGCGCTCGATGCAATGGCTGATGAGTCGTGTGCGCTCATTCGGGGGCCTGAGCAACACCAGATCTTCGGTGTAAGCGGCCACCGCTTAGTGCTTGCGATGCTACCGTGGACTCGACACTCGCTGCGCCGGTGCCCGACTGGCCGCGCCGGCGGGCGCCAACGGCGCAGGCGCTGCGTGTTTCGATACCGTCAGCGTCATCTCCACCATTCCATTGGCCACGGTCCGCTCGGAAACGATGCGCGCATCGTCGATGATCCTCTCCACGGGCATGTTGAGCACGCCCGCAATCTTCGCAGTGGCCACCAGAAACGCCTCACGGCGAAGCTGGGCCCGCAGATCCCCAACCGTGCCGGCCGGGACGGCGTAGTCGTGCGTATAACTCAGTCGCTCCTCGGGTAGCGTTCCCTCATTCGAGATCCGAAATACCTTGATCGCCTGCGAGCCGCTGGAGCCCACATAGACGCGCGAGTCGAAGCTGAGCAGCGTGCTTGGGTCCACCATCTGCCCAGGGCCGCTGCCGGGACCGCCGAAGCTCAAAAGCTTGCGTCGGTCGGCGGTGTAAACGTGCACGCAATCGCAGCCCTGATCGGCAACGAACAGCCGGTCCTGCTCGTCGAGGGCAATGTCCACGGGAATCTCGAACCCATCAACGGCATCGATGTAGTTGCCGCGATCGTCGAATATCTGAACACGGCGATTGCCCGTATCCAACACGTACAGCCGGTTCTGTTTGTCTACCTGGAGCGCCGTGGGGGAATCGAAGCGGCCAGGGGCACCCTCGGTACCGTGCGCGCCGAACCAGGTCAGCAGTATTCCCTGATCATTGAATATCTGAATACGATGATTGCCGGTGTCTGCTACGTAGATGTATCCCTGCAGGCCAACGATCACGTCCTGGGGCGCGTTGACGTTACCTGGATCGCTGCCACGCGAGGCGAAGGATCGAACGAAGCCATTACGGTCGAAAACCTGAATGCGATGGTTGCCCGTGTCGGCGACGATGATCTGGCCGTTCGGGGCAACGGCAAGTCCGCGCGGTCGCCTGAGTTGTCCCGCGTTGCGTCCGGGCGCACCCACCTTGCGTGCAGGATTGGTCTTGATGACGACATTGCCGTCGGTCGCATTGGTGGCGATGATCGTGCCACTTGCATCGATGTCGAGATCCGATATGCCCTGGCCGAATACGACGTCGCTCTCGCGTTCGACTCGCCATACGGCAACGCTCGGTGCCGTGGCGAGACGCGGCTTGTCCGCGCCGCGAATCTCGTAGAGCTGTGCGCGGCCGTTACCCGTGTCGGCGATCGCGACACGTCGATTGGGACCCGCGACCACCCGTCCCGGGCTGGAGAACTGCCCGGCGCCACGCCCCTTCGAGCCGAATGCCACCAGACGGGTTCCGTCACGGCTGAACTTCAGGACCCTGTGAGTGCCCCGGTCCGCCACGTAGACGTCGCCGCGTCCGTCGACGGCGAATCCCGTAACCCGGCCAAGCATGTTCTGGGGTTTCGGCACGAAAGCACCCATTCGCTGTCCGTCCATGCGCCAAAGCTGAATCTGCTGAAGCTCCGGCATCAGCACATAGACGTTGAGCTGCAGATCCAGCGCCAGATCCTGGGGCGGGCTGGGAAGATCGATCACGTCGAGCAGTACGCCGGAGCGAGCGAATCGAGACACCCTGGAGTTCGCTTTATCGGCGACGTAGATGAAGCCGAAGAGGTCGGACTCGATAGAGACGATATCACGGAACTGTCCCCGTGCGGCTCCCCTGCTGCCGAACGAAAACGCAAAGTCACCATTGCGATCGAATACCGTGATGCGGCTGGTGCCATTGTCCGCCACCAGTATCCGACTATCGACGTCCACCGCTATCGCGGTGGGCTTGTAGAGCTGACCGACGCCACGTCCTTTGGTGCCAATGCTCGCCCTGAACTCCCCGTTGTTACCGAACACGTAGACCTTGGCCGCGCTCCCATCCAGTACCAGGAGCTCACCGCTCGGCAGAAAGGCCACGTCGGTCACCCGCAGCTTGTCGAAGGTTGCCAGGCCGAGGAAGCGCACGTCCTCGAAGGCCGCCGCCGGCGCCGCCGCCATGATCGAATTTGGTGAAAGAACGGAGATCAATAGTGCGACCGCTGCGCCGGTCGCATACGCGCACCTCCCAAACCGGTGCCGCAAGACCGAATTAGCCGAGCACTTTCGCGACCTCGAACGCCGCCGCCTCGACAACTCACCGTCTCGTATTACGAATCGCATTCACTCGTCTCCGCATTTCCCCGTCACCATCTTTCTCTTCTGAGAGGATAGGTCAAGCGCCTCGTCGCGATAGTGACCCACCAGGCCCGTTGGTGCCTGGCACCAACGGGCTCAGTCCGCGGCCTGGGACCTCAGGAGATCGAGCTCCTGGGCCACCGCCCCGGGTGAGCCCGTGCGTCGCGCAAGCAACCGATAAAATACCGGAACGATATAGAGCGTCAGGATCGAGGCGACCGACACCCCCGAGAAAATCACGATGCCAAGGGTCATCCGGCTCTCTGCGCCCGCGCCCTGGGCGAGAATCAGCGGGATGGACCCCATGATGGTCGACAGGGTGGTCATGATCACCGGCCGGAAGCGGATCCTTGCTGCTTCCAAAATCGCCTCGTCGAACGCCATACATTGATCGCGAAGCTGATTGATGAATTCCACGATGAGGATGCCGTTCTTCGCTGCGATGCCCACCAGCATGACGATGCCGATCTGGCTGTAGATGTTGAGGGAATTGCCGGTGACGTAAAGACCGAAGAGTGCGCCGACCACGGCTAGCGGCACGGTCACCATGATCACGAGTGGATGCACGAAGCTTTCGAACTGTGCCGCCAGGACGAGAAACACGACCAGCAGCGCCAGAGCAAACATGAAATACATGCCGCCGGAAGCTTCCTTGTACTCGAGGGATTCGCCCTTGTAATCGATCTGCGCGGTAGGCGGCAGCTCCTCGCGAACGATGCCTTCGAGAAACGCCAACGCATCACCGAGCGCATAGCCCTCGGCAAGATTTGCGGTGATCGTAACGGCCCGAAGCCGATTGTAGCGATTCAGCGATCCAGGGCCGGCAACGTCATCCACGCGTGTGAGATTCGATAACGGGATCAGCTGTCCGCTCACGTCCGAGCGGACATAGATGTTCTGCAGGTCATCGGGTGTGGCCCTCTGATCCTCCCTCGCCTGCAGAATGACATCGTACTCCTCGCCATCGTCCACGTACGTGGTGATGCGACGCTCGCTCATCATGGTCTGAAGCGTGCGGCCGATGTTCAGCACCGACACACCTAGATCCGCCGCTCGGTTCTTGTCGATACGGACGATCAGCTGGGGCTGGGTTTCCCTGAGATCCGAATCCACGCGCGTGAAACCGGGATGTTCGCTCGTGTGCTCGAGGATCAGATCACGCCAGCGGGCAAGCTCCTCATAGGTGCTGCCGCCGAGCACGAATTGCACCGGCTGACCGCCGCCATGGCGCGAGATGCCGGAACGCATGAACGGAAACGCGCGCACGCCCGGCACCTGACTCCATTGCTCCAGCAACTTTCCCATGGCCTGCTGCGTGCTGATGGTGCGTTCGTCCCACGGCGCCATCGTGACGAGAATCACGCCACTGTTGGGAGAGCTGCTTCCCCACCCGGGCACTACCATCAGCGAACGCTGGACGTTGCCCTCTTCCACCATGGGCACCACGGAACGTTCCAGCTCATACATGCGTTCGCGCATATAAGCGAAGCTTGCCCCTTCGGGCCCCTGTACACGCGTAAAGAAGGTGCCCTGGTCTTCGCGCGGAGCGAACTCCTGCGGAACGACCCGGATCAGCGCATACACGGCGAACGCCACGCCGCCAACGACGATGAGAAATAGCCAAGAGCCCTTGAGGCTCGCCTTCAGCGATCGCTCATATGCGTTCGACACCGATGTGAAGAAGCGGTCGAGCAGATGCGTGGTGCGCCCTTCCTGCGCCGCGGGGCGCAAAAACTTCGAGCACAGCATGGGCGTCAGCGACAACGCGAGCACGCTCGAGAAGATCACCGCTGCGCAAATGACGATGGCGAGCTCGGCGAAAATCCGGCCGATGTTGTCCTGCAGGAACGCGATGGGCACGAATACCGCCACCAGCACCGCGGTGGTGGCAACGACCGCGAACGCCACCTGACGTGACCCCGCAAAGGCGGCAAGCAGCGGCGGCTCCCCATCCTCGATGCGGCGATGAATGTTCTCGAGCACCACGATGGAATCGTCCACCACGAGGCCGATTGCGAGGACGAGCCCGAGCAGCGTCACCAGATTGACGGTGTAGCCGAACGCCGCAAGCAGAGTGAAAGCGGCCGTCAGACAGATCGGAATGGTGATCGCAGGGATGATCATCGCGCGAAAGCTGCCGAGAAACGCGAGGATCACGAGACTCACCAGACACGTGGTGATGGCAAGGGTGCGATACACCGCATCGATGGCCGAGCGAATGAAAACCGACTCGTCCGAGCTCGTGATCAGTTGCATCCCTTCAGGGAGGGTGGCGTTGATCTTGTCGATGCGCTTCGCTACCGCTTCGAGCACCTCGAGGGTATTGGCAGTGGACTGCTTGATGATTCCGAGCCCCACCGTGTTGCGGCCGTTGGCACGATACTCGCTTCGCAGATTGCGGGGCCCGACCTCCACCTTCGCCACTTCGCCGAGACGAATCAGGTGCCCATCCGCGCCACGCCGCAGAACCAATTCCCGGAAGTCCTCGGCAGTCACGTAATTGCGCGCCATGCGCACGGTGAACTCACGATCCTGCGACTCGATGCGCCCTGCCGGCAGCTCGAGATTCTCGCGGCGAAGCGCCGCCTCGATATCGTTCACGGTGAGGCTCCGCGCCCCCAGCGCCAGGCGATCGAGCCAGATCCGCATCGCGAAGCGGCCCGAACCGTTGAGGCTCACGTTTGCCACCCCTGGAATCACAGCCAGCTGATCGACGATGTAGCGGGCTGCATAGTCGGTGAGCTGCATTCCCTCCAGCACGGGGCTGTTCAAACTCAGATACTGGATCGGCCTGGCATCGGCATCGAGCTTGGACACCTGAGGCGGATCTGCGTCGACGGGGAGCATGCGCGCCACACGCGAAACCCGATCGCGCACGTCGTTCGCGGCTTCGTCGATGTCGCGCTCGAGGCCGAATTCGATGGAGATGGAAGAGCGCCCGTCGCGGCTCGACGAGCGGATGGTCTTCACGCCCTCGATGCCGCTCACCTGGCTCTCGACGGTCTGCGTGATGCGCGTCTCGACGACGGCTGCCGACGCTCCCGGATAGGTGGTTCGAATCGACACGATGGGCGGATTGATGTTGGGGTATTCGCGAATCGGCAGCTCACGAAACGAGAGAATGCCGAGCGCAAACAGCAACATGCTCAAGACTGCCGCGAATACGGGACGCACCACAGAGATATCCGAAAGCCACATAT
>JAPULC010000520.1 GCA_027295305.1 Gammaproteobacteria bacterium | reverse complement strand
GGCGTCCCCGCGGTGGAGGTGGTCAGCTTCGTGAGCCCAAAGGCAGTTCCTAAAATGGCGGGGGCCGACCGAGTTGTGGCAGCGCTGGATCTCGGGCGAGCGGACTTCAGCGCGCTTGTGCCCAATCACAAAGGTTACGAGCTCGCCAAGGACGCCGGTGTGCGCTCTGTAGCCGTCGTGTTGTCAGCCACAGACACCATGAACGAGAAGAACATCAACATGGATCTGGAGACCACCGTACGGATTTGCGGGGAAATCATGAACCGCGCCGGTGAGGACGGGATAAGGCCGCGTGCGTATGTCGCGGTGGCAGTCGAGTGCCCGTATGAGGGACTTGTTCCGGAATCGCACATCGAGGATCTCGCCAAGCGGATGTTCAGCGCAGGCGCGCTGGAAGTCATCGTCGCGGATACCATCGGCGCCGCAAATCCAGCCCAGGTCAAGTCGCTGTTTTCCCGGTTGGTGGCCGCGTTCGGTGCGGAAAACCTGTCTGCACACTTTCATGACACCCGCGCGCTTGCGCTTGCAAATGCCTGGCAGGCGTTGGAGTGTGGTATTCGCAAGTTCGATTCGAGCATCGGCGGGCTGGGGGGTTGTCCGTTCGCGCCGGGCGCGGCGGGAAATCTGGCAACGGAAGATCTTGCGTCCATGTTGGCGCAGGCCGGCTTTCACACCGGCATCGATATGGATCGGCTGCTCGAGGTCGTCGAACTCGCACGCACGCTGGTGGCACACGACCTGGGTGGCCGCTCGCTGGCGTGGCAACTCGGTAGAACAGGAGGGGCGTCGTAGCCATGGCATTCAAACTCGGAGTGGATGTAGGCGGCACGTTCACCGACGTCCTGCTCATCAACTCGGAAGACGGCAACGTCCACACAGCCAAGGTACCTTCCACGCCGGAAGACTCATCGATCGGTGTGCTGACCGGCATTGCCCGGGTTTGCGACACTGCCGGTGTGAATCCTGAGGAGATTACCCACGTGACACACGGCACCACGGTTGCGACGAACGCGGTGCTTACCGGTAAGGGAGCCCGGGTCGGTCTGGTCACCACGCGGGGCTATCGGCACATTCTGCAGATTGCCCGGTCGTTTGTCCCCGGCGGGCTCGGCGGTTGGGTGGTATACAACAAGTCCGAGCCCATGGCGCCGTTAGAGTGCACGGTAGAGGTTCCCGAGCGCATAGGCGCGGACGGCTCGGTGGTCGAAGAACTCGACGAGGCAGCAACGCGACAGGCGCTCAAAGCGCTCGGAAAGGCGAATATCGAAGCGCTCACGATTTCGCTGATCAACAGTTTCACCAACCCGGTCAATGAGCAAAAAGTAGCGGCGCTCGCCTCCGAAGAATTGCCGGGGATTCCCGTGTCGATATCGTGCGAAGTCATCCCCGAGATGCAGGAATACGAACGCACGATTACGACGGTTGCCAACTCCTACGTTCGCCCGGAGGTATCGACCTACATCGAAAATATGCAGCGAGAGCTCGATCAGCGCATGGGCGCGCCTAAGCTGTCCATTCTTCGTTCGGACGGTGGATTGTCATCCTCCGCCGCGGCAGCCAAATATCCAGTCAATTTGTTGATGAGCGGTCCGGCTGGGGGTGTTGCGGGTGCGCTCTGGATCGGTCGGCAGGCGGGTTTCGAAAACCTGCTGACTTTCGATATGGGTGGTACGTCAACCGATGTTTCGCTCATCGAGCATGGCCAGGCGGTGGTGCGCCGTGAAACGACCGTCGGTGATGTCAAGGTGCGGGCAAGCTCCCTCGATGTACGAACCGTTGGGGCGGGTGGTGGTTCCATTGCTTATGTGCCGGAACTCACCGGTGCGTTACGCGTCGGCCCGGATTCCGCAGGGGCCGTTCCAGGGCCCGCGGCTTACGACGCAGGTGGCGAACGGCCTACGGTGACAGATGCCAACGTGGTACTCGGTTATCTCCCTGAGCAACAGCGGCTGGGTGGTGATATGCAGATCAGCCGTGAGCAGGCGGAGATTGCCGTTCAACAGATCGCCGATGCCATGGGATTGTCGCTGCAACAAGCCGCTGAAGGCATTGTGAAGATTGTCAATGAGAACATGTTTGGCGCTTTGCGTCTGGTCTCCGTGGAGAAAGGCCACGACCCGCGCAACTTCTCCTTGATCGCCTTCGGGGGTGCGGGCCCGCTGCACGCAAATGCGCTGGGCGTTTTAACTCAAGCCTGGCCGGTTATCATCCCACCGGGCCCCGGCGTGTTGTGCGCATACGGGGACGCGACGACGCGGTTACGCGATGAAGCTTCTCGGACGCTCATCTCCAAGCTCGACGATATTGATGGCGGCACAATCGTCGATGAGCTGAATAAGCTTGAACGGCTGGCACGGCTCGCCATTTTGTCCGAAGACGACGACGGCGCAGACTCTCAAGTGACGGACGCCGACATCACGGCACAGTTTCAGGTGGACCTGCGTTATTCCGGGCAGGGTTTGGTGTTAACCGTCGACACGAACGAAAACGAACTGCGCGACAATGCGTTTACGGCGATCTCCGAAAGATTCGATCAACTGCATGAGCAGTTGTTCACCTTTGCCCTCGACTCACAAAAAGAGTGCGTCAATCTGCGAGTAGTTGTCGAGGGTCCCGAAACGCATATCGCGGCACTTGAGCTTGGCGCTGGGACAACGGAT
>JAPULC010000052.1 GCA_027295305.1 Gammaproteobacteria bacterium | reverse complement strand
CCTCTACGAGCTCGCCGGGAAATTCATGACGTTCTACGAGCAGTGCCCGATCCTTCGGTCTGAAGAGCCGCTGCGAAGCGAGCGCCTGATGCTGTCGGCGCAGACCGCAGCGGTGCTCGAGCAGGGCTTGGAACTATTGGGAATTGCGACGGTGGAGCGTATGTAGGGTAGGCAGAACAAAAAACGCCGGGCTCGATGCCCGGCGTTTTCGTAAGATGGTGCCAGCCACGGCGTGCATGGCACCACGACGGTCAGGCCGTCGCGGCGCGTCCCGGAATACCGTAGGACTTGAGTTCCTCGACGAAGTCGCGAAGCACCTGAATGCCGGATTCCTCCGCCTCGTGGCACCACTCGATGAACGCGGCCAAAAGCTCCTCGCGATTGCCGCCGCGCTTCTTCCACACGCCTTGCAGCTTCACGCGCAGATCGTAGATCTGATGCATCAGCGGAAGCTCCGCCAGGAGCTGCTCACGCCTCGCAACCCCCTTGGCGTCCATCACCGACTCGTCGCGGCACAGCAGATTCTTTGCCCGTTTCAGCAGACGTTTCGTGGCTGCGTCTGCGCGCAGGCGCTCCTGCTCCACGAGCGGCGCCACAACTTCCTCGGCATAGCGCGACATCACCTGGAAGCGGTCGTTGAGCACGGCCCAGACGGTATCGATGTCGATGTGGCTCTTGTGCGGGACACGCTCCACCACCGGGCCGGTGCTGACGACCTTCACCAGGCCCAGAGCAGCGAAGAGCCGAATCCACATCCAGCCGACGTCGAACTCCCATGGCTTGACCGACAGCTTGGCCGAATTGGGATAGGTGTGATGGTTGTTGTGGAGCTCCTCACCACCGATGAGGATTCCCCAGGGCACGATGTTGGTGGACGCATCCGGGACCTCGAAGTTGCGATAGCCAGCGTAGTGTCCAACGCCGTTGATGACGCCGGCGGCGAGCACCGGGATCCACATCATCTGCACGGCCCACACCGCGGCACCCAACGGGCCGAACAGCGCGAGATTCACTATGAGCATCAAGGACACCCCATAGACGTGCCCATACACGTGACGTTCGAGCCAGTCGTCCGGCGTGCCCTTACCGAATTTCTCGAGCATCTCCTTGTCTGCTGAAGCGGTCCGGTAGAGCTCGGCACCCTCCAGCATGACCTTGCGCAGGCCGAGGATCTGCGGACTATGCGGGTCGTCCTCTGTCTCGCAGGTGGCGTGGTGCTTGCGGTGAATCGCAGTCCACTCCTTGGTTACCATGCCCGTGGTGAGCCAGAGCCAGAACCTGAAGAAGTGCTGGAGCACCGGATGCAGCTCCAACGCACGATGGGCCGATGAGCGGTGAAGAAACACCGTCACGGACACGATGGTGACGTGCGTGAGGATCAGCGTATAGAGCAGGATCTGCCATACGTTCCATCCGAGCAGACCTTCATACCACATGGATTCGCACCCTCATGAGATAGATATATTCAATTTTGACAACTGCATGGCCGTTTTTCCACCCATAGGTTGCCTCAACATGTTCCATTACACTGGGTCCGCATGATGCAGTTCTCAACCCTCATCGATGTAGCCCAGCTCTCCCGCTGGCTGGATCGCGGCGACTGGGTCATTCTCGACTGTCGTTTCGCCCTCGTCGAGCCCAAAATTGGCCACAGTCAGTACCTCGAGGGTCATATTCCAAGCGCCCGTCACGCCGATCTCGAGGGGCATCTCTCGAGCCCGGTCATCGAGGGGGTGAGCGGTCGTCATCCGCTTCCCGATCGCAGGCAATTGAGTCGTCGCTTCCGCGAATGGGGGGTGAATCCCCACACCCAGATTGTCTCCTATGATCATGGCGACGGTGCGTTCGCGGCACGTCTATGGTGGCTCGCGCGCTGGCTCGGGCACACCGAGGTCGCAGTGCTGAACGGCGGCCTGCGGGGGTGGCTACAGACAAATGGGGACCTCGAGAAGGGACCAGAGCCGGCTGCGCCGAAGGGGCGTTTCCGCGCTAGCCGTCCGCAAACCCGGGAGGCGGACGCCGAAGAGGTCCTGAGCATCTGCAGATCAGGAGCTGCCGGCAAATCAGGAACCGTCATCGTCGACGCACGCGCGAAAGAGCGGTTCCGCGGTGACATAGAGCCCATCGATTCGGTGGCGGGCCACATTCCTACGGCATCCTGCATGCCCTTCGGCGAAAATCTCAATGACGGGGGCTATTGGCTCGACCCTGCAGCCCTCAGGCGTCGCTTCGCTGGGCTCGCCAAGGGTCCTGCGGTCTCCTATTGCGGCTCGGGGGTCACCGCCGCGCACAATATCCTGGCCATGGTCCATGCCGGACTTCCCGAGCCCTCGCTCTATCCGGGTTCCTGGAGTGAGTGGATCCAGGACCCGGCGCGCCCCATTGCGCGGGGCGATGGCTGAGGCCCTGTCCCCAGCCCGGATCGATTGGCGTGACGGGCGACCTCGATCCCGGGACTACGGCGACATCTACCACGCCGCCGACGGCATGCAGGAGAGTCTCCAGGTATTCGTCGGACTGAACCGCCTGGAAACCCGCTTTCGCGCACAGAAGGAGTTCACGGATTTTCGCATTGGCGAGCTCGGCTTCGGCACCGGGCTCAACTTCATCTGTAGCGTCCAACGATTTCTCGCCCTCGCCCCCGAGAGCGCCCGCCTGCACTTCACGAGCGTCGAGAAGCACCCGCTCAGGTGGGACGATCTCCGGCGCGCCGCACGTCAACACCCGCTGCTCGAGGCCCAATACGACGAGCTGATCGCTACCTACCCCGTGCTCGTTCCGGGATGGCATCGATTGCAGATGTTCGGTGAGCGAGTGTCCCTGAGTGTGTATTTCGGCGAGGCCCAGAGCGGACTGCATTCACTGGTAGCTGCCAATACGGCGCCGATGGACTGCTGGTTCCTGGATGGCTTCGCTCCCGACAAGAATCCGGAGATGTGGCAGCCCTCCCTGCTCGAGACCCTGACCCGCCTGTCCGATGGCAACACCACCCTCGCGACGTTCAGTGCCGCGGGACGCCTGCGTAGAAGCCTCGAGCATCTCGGCTATCGGGTCGAGCGGGTGAGCGGCGCGCCTCGCAAACGCCACCTGCTGGCAGCCCAATGTCGCCACCGACCCACCGCACGTCCCGCGCGGCAGGCCATCACGGTGATCGGGGCCGGCATTGCAGGCGCGTGCATCGCACATGCACTTGCCATTCGCGGCCATCACATCCACGTCATCGCCCCCGCGTTTGCGGCCACGTCGCCGGAATCGGGGAGCGCTTTGCGCATCGCATCGGCCAATCCCGCCGCCGCGCTACAACCCCGGCTCACATCCGGCGATCGACCGCTGGCGCACCTGCGCGCCAAGGGGTTCGACTATGCGGTGAGCTACTACCGCTCGCTCCAGTGCTCCGCCGCGTCGCCCTTCTGGCATCCGGTGGGAACGATGCAGCTACCGGGGCCGAATTCACCCCTCGCACGCCTGGAACGCGTCGCGGACGCGTTCACTCATTGCCACTGGCTGCTGCCCGCCGAAGGCACGACGCTGTCGACTCTGCTGGGCCGCAAGGTCGCATCCATGGGACTGTGGTTTCCACGCGGTGGATGGGTGGACCTCGCTAGTGCGTGTCATCACCTCCTGGCACATGCCCGTATCAACCTCACCACGGACCAGGCAACAGAAGTTCTAAGAAACGCCGGTTGGGCTTCCAACACCCTATCGGGCAAATGCATCGAGAGTGATCAGCTCGTCATTGCAGCAGGACCCGATACGGGCCGGTTTGCCCCCACCTCACGGCTTCCACTCGACACCGTGGCGGGACAGCTCAGCATTGCGCGCAGTCGCAACCACGGATTGCGCTGTGTGGTGAGCGGCAATGGTTACATCGTGCCGCTCTCGAGCGACCTGCTCGCAGCCGGCGCCACCTACGTACGTGCGCCCTATGAGCATCTGCCGGACCGCACGGGGCGCGATGCCAACCATCGACGGCTCCGTTCGATGCTGGGGGAAATCGGTAAGGTCGATCTCGTGGGGGACTTCACCGCGTTGCGCACCACGAGCCCGGACCGACGATCGATGGTGGGTTCCATGCAAGACGGGCTTTACGTCTCCGCCGCACATGGATCCCACGGCGCGGTGTTCGCACCATTGGCCGCGGAGATCATCGCCAGCAGCATCGACCGGGAGCCACCAGCGCTGGACGTTGCCGAGCTCGAGTTGCTTCACCCAATGCGTTTCTAGTTATACGTCCAGAAATTCGCCGTCCAGGCGAATTTCTTCCCACGCTGCGGCGAAGTAAATTCGCCTTCGCTCCCAGGCCCTTTCTTTTTGCTGCGCGTTCTTCCGCAAAAAGCTTCGCAAAAAAGCGGTCCTGCTTACGCCAGCCGCAGGCTGGCGCGACATCCCTGTCCCGGACCTTCGTGCACGTCCAGAAATTCGCCGTCCGGGCCGGGCCGCGTAGGCGAATTTCTTCCCACGGCAGGCGCAGCATGCCCATGCCCCGGATCGCCAGTCCCGCCGAGGACGCACGCATTGCGAACAGAAACTAAACCTCGAAGGTACGGACGTTGATCACGCCCTCGATGTCGTTGATCGCACCCAAGAGCTCAGGCGTTGGCTCGCCTTCGATGTCGATCAGGTTGTACGCCACGTCGTCGCGGCTCTTGTTCAGCATGTCCACCACGTTGATGTTGCGATCGGCGAGCACCGACATCACCTGGCCGAGCATGCGGGGCACGTTGGCGTTGGTCACCGCGATTCGATGAGGCCCGGGACCATTTGCCCCCGCCCGCTCCAGGATCACAGCCGGAAAATTCACCGAGTTGCGGATGTTGCCGTTCGCGAGAAAATCGATCAGCTGGTCCGCCGCCATCATCGCGCAGTTCTCCTCCGCCTCCAATGTCGAAGCCCCGAGATGCGGCGTGAACGACACCTGATCGAGTGACAAGAGCTCGGGGGTCGGGAAATCCGAGAAATAACGCGACACCGTGCCGTCAGCGATCGCGACACTCAACGCGGTGGCATCCACGATCTCCTGGCGGGAGAAATTCAGAAGCACCGCCCCGTGCCTGAAAGACTTCAGGCTCTCGCTATTGATCAGCTGCCGGGTGGCGTCGAGAAGCGGGACGTGGAGGGTGATGTAGTCGGCGCGCCCGAAGAGACTGTGAAGATTGTCCATCCGCTTGACCTCGTTGGACAACCGCCAGGCGGCTTCCACCGAGAGCGCCGGATCGAAACCAAGCACTTCCATTCCAAGTGCGAGGCTGGCCTCGGCCACCAGCGAGCCGATAGCACCGAGGCCCACGACCCCGAGCGTCTTGCCCGCGAGTTCATGTCCTTTGTAGCGCCGCTTCTCTTTCTCGACCTTGGCGTTCAGCTGGTCGTGATCGTCGATTCCTTCGAGGCTCTTTACGAACTCGATTCCCGGGGCAATGCCCCGAGAGCAGAGCAGCATCGCGGCCAGCACCAGCTCCTTGACGGAATTGGCGTTGGCCCCCGGCGTGTTGAACACGACGATGCCATGCTCGGTATATGCCGGCACGGCAATGTTGTTGACACCGGCACCTGCGCGCGCAACGGCCCTCAGGCTCGGCGTAATGTGCTCGGAGTCGAGGACGTGGCTTCGCACCAGGATCGCATCGGGATCGTGTATTTCCGTGCCAACCTCGAAGCGATCCCTGGGAAATCGATCCAAACCTTTGACCGAGATCTGATTCAGGGTCAGGATTTTCTGCATCTGGTCTCGTGCCTGCCTGGGAAAGCGCGGTATTGTAAACGCAACTCAGGTTGAAGGGTCGCCACTTCGCGATGTCGCGAGTCGACGCGCTCCAGGGGTCCCCTATGGGGATTGTCCCTTAGCCTCGGACTCCAGGAGCGCGGTGATCAACGCGACGCTGCTGGGCGCCTCGAACTGCTCCAATGCCCGGCGCCGCTCGTCCAGATGACCCAGAAGGGCCTGCAATGCGTCCAGCAATCGCTCGGCGGTGAGCTCAACGTCCGCGATCACGTCGGACAGGCCGCGCTCCCGTGCGTAATCTGCATTCTCGATCTGATCCCCCCGGCTCGCCGTGAGAGGCAGCGGCACGAGCACATGCGGCTTGGCCAGGAGCAGAAGCTCATAGACGCTGTTGGCCCCGGCGCGCGACACCACGATGTCGGCTGCGGCGAGCACATCGGCGTAAGGGTCCGCGAGGTATTCGAAACGGCGATATCCCGGCGTCTCATCCCGCGCGGAATCCAGATTTCCGGCGCCTGCGATGTGTACGACCTGAAAGTCCTCGGTGAGCTGCGTCAGCCCGGCGCGTACCACCTCATTCAGCCGGCGTGCGCCGAGACTTCCCCCCACGAACAGGACGATCGGCTTGCGGTCATCGAATCCGAGGAATCGACGTCCCGCCGCCGCATCGCCGTTCAATAGCTCCTCGCGCACCGGAGTGCCCGTATAAACACAACGCTCGGAATCCAGATATCGCTGTGTCTGCTCGAAGGTGACGCAAATCCTGCGCACGAACGGATAAGCCAACCTGTTCGCAAGCCCCGGCGTGAGATCCGATTCGTGCGCAACCACCGGGACGCGGTTCAGCCAGGCCCCCATGACGAAGGGAAAGGAGACGTAGCCCCCTTTCGAAAACACGACCCGCGGACGCAGCCGCCGGCAAAGCCAGTACGCACGCCAGATGCCAAAGAGGATCCTGAACACGTCGAGCAGGTTCTCGAGCGACAGATAGCGCCTTAGCTTTCCCGTTGGAATCGAGTGAAAGCTGACGCCGAGAGGTGACACCAGCGCCTCTTCCATACCGGTCGTCGAACCGACGTAGTGGACCACCCACCCGAGCGACTGAAAGTGGCGGATGATCGCGAAGCTCGGTGTCACGTGACCGGCCGTGCCACCGCCGGTGAAAACGATCACGTTGCTCAGAGGCCCAACACCTGTTTCACGAACGGTACGGTCAATCGGCGTTTTTGATGCAGCGCCGCGAGGTCCAATGTCTCCAACGTCGACATCAGCGAACGCATGTCCCGCGAGGCGCGGGCCAGAACGAAATCGGCGACCTCATCGGGAAGCGTGAGCCCGCGTAACGCTGCGCGTCGGCGCAACACCTCGACTCGCGCGGCATCGTCCAATGCCGGCAGCCTGTAAACCGTCGCCGATGCCGCCCGCGAGCGCACATCGGCCAGGCCGAATGACACCTCCCGCGGCGCCATCGGAGCCGCCATGACGAGCGCGTGCCCGTGCGAGCTCAGCTCGTTGAACAGGGGCACGAACGCACGTTCGAGCGCCGGGGACTCGGGAAGACGATGCGCGTCGTCGATGCAGACGAGTTCATGCTCCATCAGCCCTTCGAGCGCGTCCGGCGAGAGCGCGACATCGGCTAATGGAAGATAGATTACCCGCCGCTTGGCAAGGTGCGCCCGATGACAACACGCCTGAAGCAGGTGAGACTTGCCGCATGCTTGCGCGCCCCAGAGCCAGACACAACCGGCAGCTCCGCCGGTTGCGAGCTGCTCGAGGCGGTCGACCACCTCGGCGTTCTCTCCGACGTGAAAGCTCTCGAACGTCTCGTCGTCGCGCAGCCGCACCGGGAGGATGAGCTGAGCGTTCTCGCGATTCATGAATCCTTGGCGGATCCGTGTTGGATCGCACGCCAGCTCCATGTGAGCACATAATCGCCGCCGCTCAGAAGCGCGGAGGCCAGCACCACCATCCCTCCCACTTCCCGCATGTCATTCAACGCCTCGAACCCGGGGATCCGGGCAAGCACCACGAGCACGAGTAAAACAAATGCAATCTGCACCCCGGTATTGGTCTTGCCCGTAACGCGCGCTACGAATTCGAACTCACCGATCAGCCAGTGGTAGAACGCTGCGCCGGTCACGATCACGACGTCGCGCAGGAGCACTGCTCCTGTCACCCACACCGGTACCTCGCCGGACACGGTCAGGGCAATGAACACCGCTCCCATCAGGAGCTTGTCCGCCAACGGATCGGCTATGGCGCCGAAGCGGCTCGTCCACCCGAAGTGGCGCGCAAGCAAACCGTCGAGCCCATCAGACAATCCCGCAATGGCAAACAACGCCAATCCCCAGCGAAAGTTCCCACCAAGCAGACTCAGCACCACCGGCACGATCAATACGAACCGCAACACGGTGATCAGATTGGGAAGATGACGCACGACGTTCACGATCAACCGCGCCACACGAAGTCCAGGCCCGTGTCGCCGAAGCGACGCCTGGGCGACAACACCAGGCGCCGATCCAATTCGAAGATCCGCATCAGGGTCTCCATCGAACCGATACCACGCACGCGCACCGTCAGCTGATCACCCTCGACCCGCATCACATCGACCTGCTCCACGGGACCCAGGTCATCGAGGTATCGGAGAAAGCGCGCATAGGTCTCGACATCGATCACGCCGCGCACTCGAAACCAATGGGTCGCGATACGACTGCCGCTGAACACCGAGTATCGCGCCGCGAGGAGATCGGTCAACCGCTCGACCAGAGGCTCCACCACCGCCTCCGCACTACTACCTTCGAACTCGAAGCGCAGCTGATCGCTGAACCGATCCGCCGCGGCCCGAGGCAGCGTCACGTCCCAACGTGCGAGCCATCGCCCGGTCGCAGACTGGGAAATTCGACCCACTGCCACCGCTTCCGCCCCGTAGCGCTCCGATGCCGTGACGATGTCGTCGGTAAAGCCCCCCCAGACCGCCACGGGGGAGACCCGCATCTGTTCCTGCAGATCCATGAGCGGAAACATGACGGGTAGCCCACGCTGTCGTGCCCGCCGCGCAAACGCCGTTCGCGCGGGATGATCGCTGTCGGCGCTCAGCATCGATCTCTCGCCCTCCTCTTCCACCACCATCCATGCTACGAGCAGGGGCCTGCGGCTGCTCCACACCGGCAACCCGGCGCGCACGGCAAGGGCTCGCAATGCGTCTTCCGAAAAGCGGAAGCGCACCACCCGCGTGACCTCGGCCCCGAAACGCGTGTCATAGGTGAAAAGGACGGTATAGCGATTGGGTTGGCCCAGGGCGGCCTGCACCACCCGGCTGTTAGGCACCTGCGACAGTCCGGTCAGCCGCGATAGCACTTCGAGCAACGCCACCACCTCGGCGCTACGCCGATCGGCGGCGGACTCGGAAGCCACCGGTATCTCGACCTCGAGCAGCCAGTTATCTTCCTCTTCCTGGGCGCAAAGCAGCGGGCCGGCGCCCATCATTGCCGCAAGCAGCATCCATTGCCTCACCCGGCGATGGATGGCGGCTTTGCGCCCCACGCTCGAAGCCGTCATTGCACGTTTTTCGCTCAACTTGGATCTTGGCATGTCTGCGAGCGCAGTTTATCGCAATGTGGCGGCCATGCGGGTGCGCGGGCTTCGCCCGTTATCGCACTAGCTAGCGCTTGTCCAGAAATTCGCCGTCCGGGCCGGGCCGCCTAGGCGACTTTCTTCCCACGGGGCATCCATGCCCCGGGGGCTAGTTTCCGTCCGGAAGCTAGCCCACCCTGATAAACTGCGTAGCGCACTATCATCCGTATCATCCGCAGCTATCGTGAACTCTCGAGAGCGCAGCTCCAAAGGAACCACCTATCGCGATGCCGGCGTCGACATCGACGCGGGCAACGAGCTCGTGCGGCGCATCGCCAAGGCGACAGAGGCCACGCGACGACCCGAGAGCCTCACCGGGGTCGGAGGTTTCGCAGCGCTGACGGCGCTTCCAGCCGGATATCGCGAACCCATTCTCGTCACCGGCACTGACGGAGTCGGCACCAAGCTGAAGCTCGCCATCGATCACGATCGCCACGACGGTGTGGGTCAGGATCTGGTGGCGATGTGCGCCAACGACGTTCTGGTCACCGGAGCCGAGCCGTTTCTGTTTCTCGACTACTACGCCACCGGCCGGCTCGACGTCGACGTGGCGGAACGCGTCATCAAGGGTATTGCAGCGGCCTGCAAGCTCGCGGGGTGCACCCTTGCAGGGGGAGAAACCGCCGAGATGCCCGGATTCTATGAGGGCGGCGACTACGATCTCGCCGGCTTCTGCGTCGGAATCGTCGAACGCGACCGCATCATCGACGGTGCATCCCTCGCACATGGCCAGAGCATCATAGGGCTGGCTTCATCGGGGCCACACTCGAACGGGTATTCGTTGATTCGCAAGATTCTCGAATCCAAGCAGGTGCGTGTGGATAGTCGGCTGCTCGACGAGCTCGTCGCGCCGACACGAATCTATGTGAGCAGCGTGAGGTCGCTGCTTGGCAAAGTCGACGTGCACGGCATGGCGCACGTCACGGGCGGCGGTCTCGTGAACAACTTGCCTCGAATGCTTCCCAAGGGCTCCGATCTTCTTCTCGCGCTGGATCTCGACGCATGGCCCTCGCCGGACATCTTTGCCTGGCTGCAACAAGCTGCCAACATCGATCAGCTCGAGATGCTGCGCACGTTCAATTGCGGTCTCGGCTACGTCGTGGTCGTGGACGCCGCGCGCGCAACAGACGCGGTGGAGCATCTCAAGGCTCTGGGCGAGCACGCCTGCGTCGTCGGCGCCGTAGTCGATCGAACGAGCGCCCAGACGATCGCGGGACCTGCGCTGATCCTCGACGCCGATGGTGGGGTGGAGCTACGTAAGTGAGCTGTCGCGTCGTGGTCCTGATCTCCGGGCGCGGCTCCAACATGGGTGTGCTGATCGATGCCGTGCGTGAAGGACGACTCGATGCCGAGCTGGTGCGCGTCATCAGCAACCGAGCAAAAGCCCCCGGCCTCGAACGTGCCGCGGACGCAAACATCGATACGGCTGTCATCAATCACCGTTCGTTCTCGGAGCGAGCGCTGTTCGACCAGGCGCTTGCGCGAGAGATTGATGACGCGCGGCCGGATCTGGTGGTTCTCGCAGGGTTCATGCGCATCTTCACCGCTGGATTCGTCGAGCACTTTCGAGGGCGCATGATCAACATCCACCCAGCGCTGCTTCCGCGCTATCCCGGACTTCACACACACGAACGCGTGCTCGAAGCGGGCGATGCGGTCCACGGTGCCAGCGTGCACTTCGTCACCGAGGAAGTGGACGGAGGTCCCCCGATCGTCGAGGCAGAGCTCAGCGTGGCCGCCGGCGAGACCGTCGAGACGCTGGGCGCGCAGGTGCTGACACTGGAGCACCGCATCTATCCCACGGCAGTGCATTGGTTCGCAAACGGACGCCTCGATCTGGCTGACGAAGGTGTGCGCTTGGATGGTGAATTGCTCGGAGAACGCGGTGTGGTGTTTCGACAGCAAGGCGAGACGCTGACGCGAACGGAAGGGCCGGATAGCGCGGACCTGCTTGCTTCAAAAACGGGGTCAGACCCCAATTCCTAAGCAACCAGCCGCCGTCTGAAAGATCGGGAGAATTGGGGTCTGACCCCATTTTTATGGCCGCGGCAATGTCACCCCACGTTGACCCTGATACTTGCCGCCTCGGTCTTTGTACGTCACCTCGCACGGTTCGTCGGATTCGAGAAACAGCACCTGGCACACCCCTTCGTTGGCGTAGATCTTTGCGGGGAGGTTGGTGGTATTCGAGAACTCGAGGGTCACGTGGCCTTCCCACTCCGGCTCCAGCGGCGTCACGTTCACGATGATGCCGCAACGCGCGTAGGTGGATTTGCCCACGCACAGCGTGAGCACATTGGATGGAATGCGCAGATACTCCACCGTGCGCGCCAGCGCAAAGGAGTTGGGGGGTACGATGCAGACGTCGTCTCGGATATCGACGAAGCTGCGCTCGTCGAAGGATTTCGGATCCACCGTCACCGAGTAGATGTTGGTGAAGACTTTGAATTCCGCGGCGCAGCGCAGGTCGTATCCATAGCTCGAGGTACCGTAGGAGATCACGCGCTGGCCGTCGCGCTCGCGGACCTGCTCGGGAACGAATGGCTCGATCATGCCGTGCTCGAGGGCCATCTCGCGGATCCAGCGATCGGATTTGATGCTCATCAATCGTCCTCGACGACAATGCGGGGCCCCGGCGTGTCGGTGGCGCTTCGCCGGGCGAGCTCGGCGCCGAGTCTGCGCGCGATCTCCCGATACATCAGCGACACCTTGCCGGTCGGATCGGCGGCAACCGACGGATTTCCGGAGTCGGCCTGCTCTCGAATCTCCATCAGGAGGGGCAACGAGCCGAGCACCTTGGTACCGTACTCGGCCGCAAGGCGCTCGCCGCCGCCCTTCCCGAACAGGTGCGCCTTGTGCCCGCACTCGGAACAGACGAAGACGCTCATGTTCTCGATGATCCCGACGACCGGGATATCCACCTTGCGAAACATCTCGATGCCCTTCTTCGCATCGAGGACCGCGAGGTCCTGTGGCGTGGTGACGATCACGGCACCCGTAACGGGGACCTTTTGGGATAGCGTGAGTTGAATGTCCCCCGTCCCCGGGGGCATGTCGACGATCAGGTAGTCACAATCATCCCATGCGGTGAGCTGCAGAAGCTGCTGCAATGCGCTACTCACCATCGGCCCACGCCATACCATGGGGGTGTTCTCGGTGATCATGAAGCTCATGGACATGGCCTTGATCCCATGGGCTTTTATGGGCATCAAGGTCTTGTCCTCGCGTACCTCGGGTCGACGTCCCTCGGGAACCCCGAGCATGAGTCCCTGGCTGGGGCCGTAGATGTCCGCATCCAGGAGACCCACGCGCGCTCCCTCCTTCGCCAGCGCCAGCGCCACATTCACGGCCGTCGTGGATTTGCCGACGCCGCCTTTGGCGGACGCGACCGCAATGATGTTCTTCACCCCCGGGACCCCTTGGCGCCCGCTCGCCACCGGCTGACTCGGAATCTCCCAAGTGATGTGCAGATCGATCTCGCGAATCGGCGTCTGCGCACATACGCGTTCAGTGATCTGCTGCTCAAGCTCATCACGGATACCCTCCGCAGGGTAGGCGAACGCGAGATCGATGATGGCACGCTCGCCCTCCACCATGATCCGCCGAACGGCGCCACTCGCTTTCAACGATACGTCCAGATAGCGGTCGGTGAGGCTATCGATCGCGGCTTCCACAGCCTTCACGGGGTCTTGCGTCATGAGTCGCTCGAAAATTGCGATGGAGCGGCATTATAGAGGCCCCCAGACAGCGGCCGAAAGATGGCGCCGACGATACTTCGTGGTTTGTGGGCACCGAGGGCAGCGGCTATAGTCTGCGCCCTTCTGATGCCCAGAACACGCGGCGACTCAGCGACATGAGCGACTCAGCGAAACCGAGCAGACGCAGAATTCTCGTGACGAGCGCGCTGCCGTATTCCAACGGCCCGATTCACCTCGGCAAGATGCTGGAAGACATGCAGGCCGATGCATGGGTCCGCTTCCAGCGCATGCGCGGTCATCATTGCACGTTCGTCTGCGCCGACGACGCTCACGGCACCACCACCATGCTCGCCGCCGAGGAGCAGGGCGTCACACCGGAGGAGCTGATCGAGCGGCTGCGCCAGGTCCACGTGCGGGATTTTCGCGCGTTTCGCGTCGCCCATGACAACTACCACTCCACGCACTCCGAGGAGAATCGGGCGTTGACCGCAATGCTCTATCTGCGCTGCCGCGATGCGGGCGCCATCACGACCAGGCAGGTGGACCAGCTCTACGATCCCGAAAAACAGATGTTTCTCGCCGATCGCTTCGTTCGCGGCACGTGCCCGCGTTGCGGTGCCGAGGATCAGCCGGGGGACAATTGCGACAATTGCTCGGCAACCTACGACGCAATGGAGCTCAAGAGCCCGCGCTCGGCCATCTCCGGCGCCGTGCCCGAAGTGAAATCCTCGCTTCATTACTTTTTCGAGCTGGGTCAGTTCGAGACGTTTCTCAAAGAATGGACGCGAAGCGGGACGCTGCAGCGAGATGTCGCGAACAAGCTGAGCGAGTGGCTGAACGCCGGACTGCGAGCGTGGGACATCAGCCGCGATGAGCCTTATTTCGGCATCAAGATCCCCGACACGGACGACAAGTACTTCTACGTCTGGATGGACGCTCCCATTGGCTATCTCGCGAGTTTTCAGAACCTGTTCGCCCGCGACGGCGGCAACGAGCGAATCGAGGACTATCTCGAGCCGGACACGGACGTAGAGCTGCATCATTTCATCGGCAAGGACATCATCAATTTTCACGGGCTCTTCTGGCCGGCAGTGCTTCACTGCGCCGGATTCCGAACGCCAACGAAGATCCACACCCACGGGTTCGTCACCGTCGGCGGGGAGAAAATGTCCAAATCCCGGGGAACGTTCATCCTCGCTGGCACCTATGCCGAGCATCTCGATGGAGACTATCTGCGTTACTACTTCGCCACGAAGCTGAGTCCCTCGATGGCCGACATGGACATCAACTTCGACGACTTCGTGCAACGAGTGAATTCGGACCTCGTGGGAAAGGTCGTGAACATCGCGAGCCGCTGTGCTGGATTCATCAATCGCGGCCACGCCGGTGCGCTCTCGAACACCTGCCACGACGAAGCGCTGTGGCAGGACTTCGTCGACGCCGGTGAGCGCATCGCGCAGATGTACGAGGACAACGAGTTCAGCAAATTGGTGCGCGAGATCAGCGCCCTGGCCGACAAGGCGAATCAGTACATCGCACACCACGAGCCGTGGACGCTGGCGAAGCAGCCTGGAAAGGAACAGGCAGTGCAGGACATCTGCACCATGGGGCTGAATCTCTTTCGCGTCTTGATGGTGTACTTGAAGCCCATCGTGCCCGGGATGGTGGAGCGAGCCGAGGCCCTCTTCGGCGGTGCCGAGCTCACTTGGGACGATCACGCCGAGTTTCTGAAGGATGCGAAAATCGAGAAGTTCGAGCCTCTGCTCGCACGCATCGACAAGAAGGTGGTCGATCGGCTCGTCGAGGCGTCTAAGGAAGACGTAGAGGCGTCTAAGGAAGACGTGGAGGCGTCCAAGGAAGACGTAGGAGCGAGTGCGACCACCACGTCTGGCGAGATCACCCAGTCGCAATATATCGACTACGAAGAGTTCGCGAAAATCGATCTTCGCGTCGCGCGCATTGTGAAGGCCGAGCACGTCGAGGGCGCAGACAAGCTGCTGCGCCTGACCCTCGATCTGGACGGCGATGTACGTCAGGTGTTCGCAGGCATCAAGGAAGCCTACGAGCCTGCGAGGCTCGAGGGGCGGCTCACGGTAGTGGTGGCCAACCTCAAGCCTCGCAAGATGCGCTTCGGGGTTTCCGAAGGCATGGTGCTTGCCGCGGGTCCGGGCGGCGAGGATATCTTCCTGATCTCACCCGATGACGGCGCAGATCCGGGCATGGAGGTGCGCTAGCGGGCTTCGTGTTCGCGTGGGGGGGCGATGGGCGAGACGTTTCTGATCCTCATCAGCGCGGCGCTGGTCAACAATTTCGTGCTGGTGCAGTTTCTGGGCCTGTGCCCATTCGTCGGCGTCTCTTCGCGCCTCGAGACCGCCGTCAGCATGTGCCTTGCCACCACGTTCGTGCTGACACTCTCGGCTGCAGTGAGCTACCCGATCTATCGATACGTGCTCGTGCCTCTCGAGCTCGAGTATCTGCGCATCATCGTGTTCATCGTCGTCATCGCGGGGCTCGTACAACTCACCGAGCTCGCTGTCGCAAGAACGAGTCCGCTCCTGCACCGGGTCCTTGGGATCTTTCTGCCGCTCATCACCACGAACTGTGCAGTGCTCGGGGTCGCGCTTCTCAATTCGGGCCGGGCCGAGCGATTTATCGATGCCGTCGTCCGGGGTCTCGGCGCGGCGCTGGGTTTCTCACTCGTACTGATTCTGTTCGCAGCCATACCACCGAGGTCAGGCTCCCCGCGTTCATGCTGATCATCGCGTCCTTCACCACCACGGCGATGCTCGTGATGCAGGCGTTCGCCTTCGAGCTCTACCTGGCGATTGCACTGTTCATCCAGATCATCGTGACGAACTGCGCGATCCTCGGACGGGTGGAGGCATTTGCCAGTCGTGAGCCCGTGCACCGTGCCGTCCTGGACGCATTTTCCATGGGCCTGGGATTCCTGTGGGTGCTCCTGATTCTCGGTGGCGTGCGCGAGCTGCTTGCACAAGGCACACTGTTCGCCGACATGGACCTTCTCTTTGGGGAGGGAGCAAAGGGACTCGTCATCACGCTCATACCCGAGTATCGAGGCTTTCTGATCGCGGCATTGCCGGTGGGTGCGTTCATCGTGATGGGATTCGTACTCTCATCGTGAAAGCGCTCGGAGACCGCCCTGACGAGGCGCCCATCGAGCAAGTCATCGTTGTCAGACCTTCCGGCGACCTGTCATGAACAATGCAAAAAGGGCGGAGATATTCCTCCGGCTGCGCGACGCCAACCCGAACCCGACCACCGAGCTCGAGCATCAGTCTCCGTTCGAGCTGCTGGTTTCCGTGATCCTGTCGGCGCAGGCCACCGACGTCAGCGTGAACAAGGCCACGGAATCGCTCTACCGCGTGGCCAACACGCCGCGCGACATGCTGAAGCTCGGCGAAGAGAACCTGCGCGAACACATCAAGAGCAT